>JBCCQK010000064.1:0-23896 GCA_039024375.1 Bacteroidota bacterium | reverse complement strand
TACCCAACGGGGTGATGAATTGAACACTCTGAATTTTACACAAAAAAGTACTTTTGAAGCACGGAATTGCTACAAATTATAGCAAAAAACAGGTTTTACCTACAGAATTCTTGTTATCACCCCATTGGGTATTAAGAGCCAAATAAAATTAAAAAATGAGTTACTTCGGCCGCCGAGGCGAATAAACCCTAACCGCACTCTCGAATACCTCCTCCTTATCCAACGTCATCTTTTTCAATTTTTGCCCCGCAAACAATTCCATTTGTGAAGTGAAATGTTCGGCCCCTTCCTTTGCGGAACTACCGTAAGCATTAACCGATTCGATTTCCACGCCGTCAGGGCCAAATCGAACCAATTCAATGTACGAATCACCCGCTCGACCTTTGTACTGACCGTTTTCCTGTTCGACGCTGTACATGGCCGCCAACACGTCGGGGGCACCGCCAAGAGGGATGTTTACGTCTCCTCGAATGTGCCGTTGCATTTCGCCCAACGAAACTTCTAATTTGCCGTACTTCGATAGTAACTTAGCTTTAGCAGTGCGAATACCAACGACGCAGTCGTTTTCCGTCAACGGGCTTCCTCGAAAAACACGGTCTTCGGCTTTACGAATACTATCGGTCGCCATCCACGTTAGGATAAACAAAGGGGCCGTCGTATTATCCACGTAGGCTTCTCGATTCCAATTAGCTAAGAGGTCAATGGCGTCGGCGATGTCGGGATATTTTTGCGGGTCCAAATGCAGCAAATCTTCCACATTCGGCGCAACGGGTAACGTCATTTTCGACGGATACTGTCGGTCGTATTTGATGTGTTTAAAGTCGTCGTAACTCAAAGAGTCGTACTGACTAATGAGTTCCAAAAAGCGGGTCGAGCGGTTGTTTTCCAAACCGACACCTTGGTAGCCCATCGTTTGATTGAGCGCCGTTTCGACGAAGTTACCGACGCTATCACTCGCCGAATAGGGCGTATTATTCGTGTTGAACACCCAACCACAATCGGGGTTGAGCACTTGCGGCAAGCTGTCAAACGGAACGATATTTCCATCCCAAAGGGTCTCCGAAGTATTGCCCGGCAGTACCGACTGCCAATCGTATTTCGGATTGCGGACGGGTAGGCGGCCATTACTTAAAAAGTAGATGTTGTCCTCCTTGTCCGCATAGACAATATTCAGACAAGCGATGCCTTGGATGCGAAGGGCAGCTTGAAATTCTTCGAAGTCGGTCGCCTTATTCATTTTGTACCACTGCTCACCCATACGAATGGTTTCCCCCACGGCAAATCGCCAAGCGTAGAAGCCATCGTCCGTTTTGAATGTAGGGCCGTATTTACTAACGTAGCTGGTTTGGCGAATCGGGATTTTTAACGGGCCCGCCACTTTCATCCACGCCCAATGATGCTTTTCTTCTAGCGTAAGCCACTCGCCGTCAAGTTCATACTGCAACTCATTGTCGGGGTGCATGGTTAATTTGTAAACGTCCGAAAAATCGGCGTGATTCACCGTGTGTGCCCAGCCCAAATGCTCGTTAACGCCGTGAAAGATGACCATGCCGCCGGGGAAAGTTCCGCCCAAGATATTCATCCCTTCGTCACTTATTAGATGCGCTTCGTACCAAGAATACCATCCTTCTAAGGGTTGATGGGAATTGATGGCCAAATAGGTTTTACTATCCGTTGTTTTTCTATTAGAAACGGCAATGGCGTTCGACCCTTTCGGAAAATTACTCTGCAATTCTTTGACAATTTTCCCATTCATTATTTTTTGTAAATCCTTCCCCGCACCCGATACTTCGATATTTCCCAACAAATACCCGACGATGGCGTCGTGGCCCGTCAACGGAAACAAGTCGTCGAGTAGTACTTCTTCAGGATGTAGAGCAGCGTAGGCGTTTAGCCCAGCAGCGTAGCTTTCTAAGTAGGTTTTGAATCGCCCCGTCACTTCTTTATCATAACGTTCGGCGGCAATTTCGGTTAGGCCCATGAATTTGATAGCAAAATCTACAATTAGTCCCTCTTGTCCCTTGATTTCGCCTAATTTTCCCCTACCAGCGGCCATTTGTTCCTGCAAGGTTAGGAAGTCGTCTTCACATTCGGCCCATGCCAATCCGTAGGCTACTTCGGCGTCTGTTGGTGCGTAGATATGCGGGACGCCCCATTCGTCACGGGCGATTTTGATATTATTGAGGGCTTCGCTTTGGGGGGGCGTAGAAGTACAACTAGTGAGGTAGAATAAAAGTAAAATGGGTAGTAAACGCACGATTTAAAGATTAGCGGGTTGTTAAATACGGTAAGTTACTACTTTTCTGACTTTTTGTGGAACATGACAAAGGTAAAAGTGGTCTCGTTTAGCTTTGTTTGTACTCCCTATCGACTCACCTTAATAATCTGCTCACTCACCCTCGCCCGCTGATTAATCGTCACGCCATTTATCCGATAAGTTCCATCCACGAGCGTAGATAAATCCAGTGCTAAATCGTTGGAACCACTGTATAATTGGATCGTATTGCGAAATAGAACCCGCCCTTGCGCATCCGAAATAGAGTAGCTCAATATATCTCGCTCCGACGTTTTTATTCTAACAGTTAGCTGCCCCGTCGTAGGATTAGGAAATACGTGGACTTGTTTGGCCGATAATTTTCGAAAAGTAGTGGAGGTAGAAAGGTTGGATTCTTCATTAGTGGTAAACGAAAGGAAATTGCCCCAGATAATTTCATCACCACACATTATACCTACTCGAATTTCATAGTCCGTATCGGGTTCTAGTTCATCTAAATAAATTTCTGCTTCTTCTACTTCTAACCGTTCTTTTTCTCCTTGTGCCAGACCAAATTCAATCATGTAATATTCCGTGTTTTCGGAGGCTTGCCATATAATAAAAGCCTCCGTTTCCTCAACTTCTTCAACGGTCAACTCCGATATCGAACCACAGACGGTTGTTTGAAAAGTACTGATTTGGGTGGAATTGTTGGTGTCGCCACAGGCTAATGTAACTCGGTATTCGTAAGTGGTACCGGGTGTCAGATTTTCCAAAACAATTTCTAAATCTTCAATTTCAGCCATTTCCCATTCGTCATTTCCTGTTCGGTATTCAAACACAAACGGTAGTTCTTCGAATGCTTCTTCTATTGCTAAGTATAAAAAAGCAGCAGTAGGTTCTACTTCTACTTCTGTAAATTCGTCGAGATTAATCTCCGTAATAAAAGTACAGAGTTCTTCAGCTTGGTCGTCGTCATTTTGTTCCTCATTATCGTCCTCCTCTTCCTCATTATCATCTACTGGAGGAGCAGCCGTTCCACTTTCGGGTAATAGATTAAATTTAATTTCCGCTAGTCCAGCACAAGTGGCGTGGCCATGATTGCTCAGCGCCGTCAAGAGTACATATTGCGCTTTGATATTGCTCAAATCGGGCCCCGTAAAACCACCATAAATGGCCTCGCCCTTAGCTTTGGGAAAAGTCATTTCTCCCAAGTGCGTCCAATTTTGACCATCTTCGGAATAATCTATCTTGACTTGTTTGAATCCTTGATTGAGTTTTTGTGGGTCATTGGTGTTCCACACCCACGTTTTCGATAGATGTCGCACCGACCCAAAATTGTATTGTATCCAATGACTATTTCCGTATGCACTATTTGGATTAGTGGATTTGGCGCAAGATGCCCAAGTATCTTTCCAGATGCTGGCATCGGGTTGGGTACATTGTTGGGCGATGGTGAAATTGATTAAAAAGGAATTTAGAAAAAATAGATAAACTAGCTTTTTCATTGCTATTATTTTAGTTTGTAACTACTTAGGACGATGAATTTTTACCACAAAGCACATAGAGTTCATAGAGTATTTCGAGCGCAGTTTGTTCATTTTCAAATTTAAAAGAGCAAATTGACCAAAATAAGTAAGGTTTAACCGAGCAATAGGTCAAAGCTGCGCTCGAAAAAAGAACTTTGTGTGCTTTGTGAACTCCATATCTTTGTGGTAAAAAACAAGTAATAAGTGGTTACTTTAGTTTGATTACAAGCGAGAAGTCAGATTCTCGATAGAGCAAATCTGACCTCTGACAATAAATTTTAATTGATGGTCTGACCTCTGTCTTCTCTTTAAGAAATATTCATAAATCCGAGCGGCGCAGCACTCGACATCGTATTGTGAAAATTCCCGATATTCGGAAATAGCGTAACCAAGTCTCCTTTGGAAACTCCGTACCAAAGCGCCAATTCGGCAAAATATTCGTCCGTTGATATTTTGGGGATAACCACACCACCGCCCACTTCAATATCCGTATTTAACCGTAAGCTGGGGTAGGAGCCGTAAATTTCTTTTCCTTTCACTTTACTTCCCATAACCATCACACTGCCGCCCCAAGCATGGTCGGTACCATTTCCATTAGAAGTTAGGGTTCTGGCAAAATCCGAAGTAGTAAAAGTTGTGACGCAATCTTCCACGTTCAACTCTGCCAAAGCCGTCTGAAATTCGCTCATCGCTTTGCTTAATACGCCCAACATCTGGCTTTGGGCGTTCAATACCTCATCGTGGTGGTCCCAACCATCGAACCGAACAAAAAAGGTTTGCCTTTTGACGCCCAATGCTTTTCGGACTTTGATGGTTCTAGCAATCATTTGTAAACTCTGGGAAAGTTCGGTAGCAGAAAAAGTGGTGCTTAACGTGGAGTTACCAATGGCCGTACTAAACAGTTCGTGAGTATTCTGGCTAGCACTCACGACGCCCGCATAGGTTTGTTTGAAAATATCTTGGTACTGTTTTTCCATTAAACTCTTAACCGCACTCGTCCGAATCTGATTGAAAGTAGAATTGCCTTTAAAGCCTTCGATGCCAATACTGCCCGTTCCCGTTGGCAAAATGCTGTATTCGGACGCACGTTGCCCCAATTGGAATACGTTTTTACCCGAAAGGGAAATGTTCATGGAAATATCTTGATTGGTATTGGCTGATTGTACGAGGTCGGCTAATCGTCCGCCCCAACCCGTTGGAGATTTTGTTTGCGGAACGGAGGTTTGCCACTGTTGGTCTTGGTCGGCGTGAGAGAAAAGGCCGAAGGGTAACTTAGCGCCACCATTATAGCTAGCTTTCGTGGTCGGTTCTACTAAAGTACCCACATTATTGACTAAAGCTAATTTTCCTTGGTCGAATAAGGCTTTCAATTCGGGCATCGAAGGGTGTAGTGCCAATTGTTTCTCTTTGTAATTGGTCGGGCTCAATGGGAGCAACGTATTTTTGGCTAAAGCCAAATTAGACCGCGTTTTTTTATAGTCGTTATAATCGCTAACATTGGTCGGGACTAACATGTTATATGCGTCGTTTCCTCCGCCCAACATGATGCAAACCAAGGCCCTATAATCTTCTCCATCTCCGCTCGTCAAATAGCGGGCATTGCTCATGGAGGCAGCGCTCATGGATTGTAAGTTGAATAAAGTAGAGAAAAAAGTGGTAGAGCCTACCGCTGCACAACTGGCAGTTCCGAGGAAAGCTCTTCGGCTATATTTTTTAGGCATAAAATTAAAAGTTGGGGGTTGCGTAGAAAGTCTTTAGGTATAAATAATTAGATAGGTAATCCTATGGGATATTTGGTAATGATTGTTTGATGGTCTGATGGCTAGATTGTTGTATTACAAAATATTACGTTAACACACAACAATTTTAACAATCAAACCATCACGGCCAAACTTTTTACTTCCGCATCTGATTTTAGTTTATTTATACCCTTCTTACGCAACCTCAAGATAAATGAATACAGGTCAAAACGTTTATGAAAATGGGGGATATCACTGGCAAAATGCTCGTGCTACTTCAAAATGGCACAATCGGGCGAAATCATTATCAAGTAACTAGCCATTTTAACTCGGTCGGCGGGATTACTTAAATGCTCAACGGCCTGTTTAATAATTCCTTTTGTTTCGGTAGTCAATAGCCCGTTGGCTAATAAAATATCTAGGTAATTGATGAGGGCTGACGAATTGGATGCCATAGCTTCTACTTCCGAAAAATCCACTTGGTAGGATGGGACGGCTCCACTCAATTCGTCTCCATCAATCACATCACTCGCTAGATAGTTGCGCTCTATGGATAAGCCATTGATAAGGTTAACTAGTCCGATGGAGTTCGTTGAGTTCAAGATTTGAAATTCGGGGGCTACTCTATATTGCTGATTGATAGGGCCTTGTGGGCTGTAATCGGGCAAAAAGAAGTTAAAAACACTCGGTGCCCGCAGTGGGGCTTGCCCTGTGTTGGCCAAAACGTCCCCAAATTCGTAGAGAAACTCACCCGTTGAACTACTTAGTGGAAATGCTCTGAGGTAATTCAAGTATCTCATTAGAGGTTCTCGCAATTTACCAAAAGTGTAAGTATCCGAACGCTGGCAATTTCTCGCTTCCGGGTCCAGTAAAATAGCCTTGATTACTTTTTGAAAATTATTTTCCTCAAAAGGATTGAAGACATCCACTACTCGCTTAACGTAGGCATCGCTCGGGTTAGAAGTTGTTAGAAACTTAATGAGTGATTTCGTTAGGAAAGGAGCCGTATTAGCGTGGCTCGACAAATGGTCTAACGTTTGAGCAATATCTTCCATCCCCGATTGCCCTGCGGGCAAAGTAACATCATTGAGCAAGTTTTTTTCGCTAGTGTCGTGGAAAGCATCATACATTTTCATCGGGGTAATGATTGATTTAAAAAAATCTCCTTCTCCGTCTCCTTCTTCATCCATATCGCCAAATACACCGCCTGGGCTACCATCTCCCAAACCTGTAAAAACTTGTGCAAATTCTTTAATGTCCGCATTGGTATAAGTAGGGATAAATTGATTATCAGCATCGTATTTTCGCCGACCATATTCATCCAATTCCCACAGGCCAATGCTAAATAACTGCATGATTTCTCGTGCGTAATTTTCATCGGGGTGAATGTTCTTACTGGGGTCGGCTTTGGGATTGTTATAGTGAGAAAGAAATAGACCCATTGCGGGACTAAGCGTTACGTCATTGATGAGGCTGCGGTAATTCTCGAAGGCATTGTTGCCTAACAAATCGTAATAATTGCCACCCATTTGAGAATTGTCTTCGAAGAGGTCGGAATTGTTATTAATGACCATTATTTGACTTAGAATAAAGGTCATTCGCTGTCGTAGCAAATCGGCAGCGGTCAAATTATTGTGCATCCAAGCTGATTCGTACCAAGGTTTGTACAGTCCCGCTTCTTCTCCTAATTCTTCGGGCGTAGCGTAAAGGGCTGACTGTTGGTACATCTTGGGAAAGATTTTCGTTTGTGGCAGGCTAAATTGCTCGTCCAACCAAGCCTCGTAGCCCATAGCGGCAGTCATTTGAATCGTGGGCATATCTGCGCCAAAAGTACTTTGGGCCAAAAAGCGGGAGGCGTCTTTGAGCTGTTCGTCATTATCAATGGGAAAGCCGTCCACGGTTTTTGTTCCCTTAGCAGTAGTTGTGGAAGAACTGGTAGTCACCGTGATGCCATTATCGTGGCCAGCTCCTAGGAAATCATGGTGTTTAAAGTTTTGTGCATCAAGGTGCGAGAGGATAAAGCATAGAATAAGCAACAACATGGTATTTTTCATAAACAGATTTATTGGTGAATAAATACTTGGTTTAGGAATGAAACAGGGATGCTGAATTTTACCCTACCTTGGTTTTTTATTTTTTTTCTCTGCCGTACACATTTTAAGTTTGATAGGCGGTATTCTCAAAAATACCGCTTCTTCTTCTTTTCTAAATTGAGGATAGGGCCTATTTTCACAGAATAGACCCCATCATCTTCCCTAAAGCCTTGGTAAATGCGGAAGCAGACAGGAGAGAATTTTTTTTAAAATTTATATCTGTACTAGGCTTTTCTTAGTTTTTAACGTTCTTTAGCAGCGGTCATAATCGTGACCTTTGCCCATTCTGTTCCCTAAAATGCTTAAAACATTCCCTTTTTTTCGGTTATCATCCCACCGTTATTAAATTAGAAAAAATCTAATTTTCCCAGATAAATGGTAGTGGTTACTCAAATTGTTGTTACTATTGAGTACAAAATACCCTGATTACATGCCTTTGAGAAAAAAAGCGGTCCTATTATTTTCCTTCCTTTTATACGCCACTAGTGTGTGGACGCAAGCAGTTTCATCCGATTCGTTGCAAATCGTGCAAGCCATCAACCAATCTTTTTCGCTGCACCGCAGTCATCCTGATAGTGCTTTTCAAATTGCCGAAAAAGGCCTGAAATTGGCCGGAAAAGCGAAAGATTCGGTCAATCTTATCAACCTGTGGCGAATAAAAGGCTTGGTTCGATACGGGCAACATAACCTAGAAAATGCGTTAGCTTATTTTGAACAATCCTACGTCTTTTGTCAAAAAATCAATCACGGTAAATCGAGATTACTGATAAATTTAGGGAACACGTACTTTCAGCAGCAAGCTTACGAAACGGCTGCCAAAAAATACGAACAAGCCCTCGAATTTAATATAAGAGGAGATACACTACTGAGTTTAGATGCCTTGAATAATTTGGGAAGCGTGTGCATGAGTATGGGACGTTTTGAGGATGCTGTCGGGTATTACGAAAAGAGCTTAAACTTGCAAAAAGCCATTGATAGATTACAAATACCCACCTACGTCAATATCGCACAGACTTACTATCGTTTGAATCAATTGGATAGTAGTATTGCTGCTTATAAGACTGCTATTGATATTTCTGAAGCTAGGCGAGATACCAATTTGTTGACCATCATTTATCGACGATTGGGGAATGTTTACAAGAAACAGGGCGCTTATTTTCGAGGGATTCAAGTCTTTCAAAAAGCCTTAGACTTGGTTAGAGTAATCGATAATCCGAGAAGAGAAGCCAATATTCTATTTGGTATGGGGTCTATATTTTATGACCAAAAAAATTATGACGCCTCTTTAAACTATTGCGAGCAGGCATTGGCCATTGCCGAACGGGTAGGCGATTACGTTCGACAATCTTCGGTGTTGATATTGATAGGCAATAATTATCAAGACCAGTATTTGTATGCCCCAGCATTAGCTGCTTTTCAACGGTCGCAGCAAATAACGGAGCAGCAAGGGCTGAAAAAGAGCCAAATGTATCCCTTATTCAATATTGGAGAGACCTACGAACAACAAAATCGACTGGACTCGGCCTACGTGTATTTACAAGCGGCGGACGAATTGGCCCAATTGTATAACCAAAATAGTCTGAAAGCCGATATTCAACAAAGTTTAGGTAATATTGCCCAAAAAAGAGGTCGCTTATCTGCCGCCGTCAATCATTACCAAAACGCCATCAAAAATGCCCAATCGGAGGGGCTAAAAAAAGAGGAGGCTGCCGCCAGTAAATTATTAGCAGACCTACTTAAACAACTCAATCGCCCTTCGGAGGCATTGTTCCACTTGGAGCGGCATTTGGCTTTGCGGGATGCGTTGTTCAACGAAGAAAATACGCAAAAAATAGCAGAGTTGGAGGCAAGTTATCAATTTGAGAAAGAAAAAAGAGATTTGCTGTACCAAAATGAAGTGGAAAAGCAAAAACTGGATAATGAAATTCAACGGCAGCGAACTTGGCAGTTGGTGCTTGTGGTGGCTTTATTGCTCAGTCTCTTGGCGTTGTTTCTTTATCGAAGAACCCAGTTATTGGATGCGCAAATTAATTCCCAACAATTGCAATACGAGCAGCAAGAAAGAGAACGATTAGAAGCCTTGGCTGTGCATAAATCTCGTTTTTTTACCAATATTGCTCACGAACTCCGTACGCCTTTGACCTTGATTTTAGGCCCCGTTGGACGCTTACTGAAAAAGTACATACCCAATGAGGAAAACAAGTCTATGTTGGAACTAATCCAAAATAACGCACAACATTTGCTGAGTCGGGTCAACGAAATTTTGACTCTTGCAAAAGTTGAATCCGAAGAAATTCCTTTGCAAAACAACCCGACGTTACTGAATGACTTCTTGCTCAGATTGACGGCTAATTTTGATAACCAAGCGCAACAAAAATCGCAGCGGATTAACTTGGATTATCAACCACCAACGGACTTGACCATTTTGCTAGACCAATCTAAATTTCAACATATTTTTAATAATTTTTTGAGTAATGCGCTGAAATTCACACCCGAAGGTGGTCAAATTACGGTATCGCTTTCGGAAGTAGCAACTGATAATTCTGACCAAATGTCTGACCTATTATTGGAAGTCAAGGATAACGGTATTGGCATCCCTTCTAAAGATATTCCGCATGTTTTTGAACGCTTTTACCAGAGCGACCGCAACGGCATCAATCATATCGGAGCGGGGATAGGGTTGGCTTTGTGTCGAGAAATGGCTACGTTAATGCAGGGAGAGGTCGGTGTCAAAAGCCAATTGGGGGGCGGCAGTCTTTTTTATTTTCGGTTTCCATTAAAGGTAGTAGCTCCCGTTCGGGCGACCGTTGTAAAGAATGAATTGGCTATTCCTAATAAAACAATCACCTCTTTAGCTATTACCGATGATTCCGCTACTATTTTGGTAGTGGAAGATAATGTTCAATTGAATGACTACTTACAGTTAATTTTAGGGGAAAGATTTCAAGTCGTTGCTGCAAAAAATGGTAAAGAGGCGCTCGAAAAACTGGCTACTACTTCCTGTAACTTAATTCTTTCCGATATTATGATGCCCGTTATGGATGGATTTGAATTATTGGAACGACTAAAAGCCTCCGACCAATATCGCCATTTACCTATTATAATGTTGACCGCTAAAAGTAACCTTGAGGATAAATTGCAGGCGTTGCGCATTGGCGTTGATGATTATCTCGTTAAGCCGTTCGAAGAAGAAGAGCTACTCGTAAGAATCCATAATTTGTTACAAAATCAACAAAACCGCACTACAATAACCACCGATGCGGTAACAATGGAAACGATAGCTACCGAAGCAACTATTGTTTCGAATTCCGATTTGCAGTGGCTTGCGGAAATAGAAACAATTTTGAAAAAAGAAGTGAGCAACAGCCAATATACTTTTGACCAATTAGCGAATCAACTATTTATTAGCAGAAGTCAGCTTCAGCGGCGGCTGAAAAAAATTACGGGCTTGACGCCCAATAAATACTTTAGAGAAATTCGATTGCAAATGGCTAGGGAGTTGCTAGAGGCGGGACAAGTTCGTACTATCAAAGAGGTGTCTTACGCCGTTGGTTTTGAGACGACCAAGTATTTTTCTAAGATTTATGAAGAGCGATTTGGTAGGAAACCTAAGTCGGTCTTGTAAGTGAGAATTTACTAAACTGCTGCTCTGTCCAGAAAAGAAAGTCAAATATTCTCTATCAAAATGGTTACAAATCCTAATTAATCTACTTACCCAATTATAAATAATCGTCACGATTTTTTCCATTATCAGATAGGTATACGATCCGTTACCAAATCACCCATTTTTAAAATCTCTAAAATCAAAACCATGGCCGAGTACGATAAAATTGCCAAAGAATATCAAGAGTCTAAACAACTCCCTTTTCGCACCTACATTGAAACCTATACTTTTTTCCAAACCCTAGGCAATATAGAAAGGTTGAACATACTAGATTTAGCCTGCGGAGAAGGTTTTTTTACCCGTAAATTAAAACTTGCTGGAGCGGCACAAGCGTATGGTGTAGATGTATCCGCTGAGATGATTCAACTAGCGCAACAGATAGAGCAGCAAACCACTCTGGGATGCCAATACGCTGTACATGATGTAGCTACCATGCCGCATCTGGGTGAATTCGATGTAGTCACGGCTATGTACTTACTCAATTATGCGGCTACCAAAGCACAATTATTAGCTTTTACCAAGGCTGCTTATGCCCAGTTAAAATCGGGAGGGCGATTTGTTGGCTTCAATGATAATGTTGCGGCCGATTTGGCGACCTATCATCGTTCCAAAAAATATGGCTTTATCAAAGAGGCACCGCTTGACCGAAAAGAGGGCGATGCCATTCGCTACACCTTTTACAATGCAGATGGTACCGTATTTCAATTCAACAATTTCTACCTGCATCCCGCCACTTACGACGAAGCCTTTTTGGAAGCAGGATTCAAAAGTTTCCGTTGGGTGCCGCCCCAATTAGACCCAACTCAACGAGCGCAAGCGGCCTACTGGGACGATTTTTTAAGAGATAAGCCACTAATTGGATTTATAGCAGAAAAGTAGATGTGGCAATCTTCATCACGAGATACCCTATTTAGACCATTTTGTGCCCAAAGTTGACCAAAATGTTACCTTTTGTCGATTGTACTTTTGCGGAATAATTAGCCAGTCCGAATGCTTATATTTTTTATCTCCCTTTATCTGATTGGTACTATCCTTATCGGTTGGTGGATGTCAAGGCGTATCCAATCGACGAGTGACTTTGTCAATGCTGGGCGTAATTTACCTTTATTCGTTGCCGCTTCTACCTTTTTTGCTACTTGGTTTGGGTCGGAAACGGTATTAGGCGCATCTGCTGAGTTTGTAGAACACGGTTTTCTGGGTATCATCGAAGACCCTTTTGGCTCAGCTTTGTGTTTCTTCTTGGTAGGCTTCTTTTTTGCCCGTCCTCTCTACCAGTTGAATATTTTAACCTTTAATGATTTTTTTAAAATCCGGTTCAATCGGACTATCGAGTTTGCGTCCACCGTACTAATGATTCCTTCTTACATCGGTTGGATTGCGGCTCAATTATTGGCCTTGGCAATTTTGTTAAATGCCCTCGTGGATTTACCTATCTTTTACGGCATTATGGTTTGTACCTTGGCAGTAGTTGTTTACACTTATTTTGGTGGTATGTGGGCGGTTTCTATTACTTCTTCTATCCAAACGGTACTGATTATTGTTGGTCTGTTAATCGTTGCTATAAGTTTGTACCGCCAATTGGAGGCTCCCGAACAGTTGGTAACGGGATTACCCGAAAATTTCTTTCAGTTTCTTCCCAATCGGGATATACACAGTGTGGTGGATTACTTGGCAGCGTGGATGGTCATTGGTTTAGGGTCGATTCCGCAGCAAGTTATTTTTCAAAGGGTGGTCTCGGCAGATAGTGCCAAAACGGCCGTCCAGGCCGCTCATCTAGGTGGTTTAATGTATCTAACCGTTGCGATGGTGCCCTTATTTATTGCCTTGTGTAGTAGGGCCTTATTTCCCGAATTGCAAAGTGAAAATACTCAATTGATACTGCCGCTTACCATTTTGAACCATAGTCCTCTTTTTGTACAGATTTTATTCTTTGGTGCATTGCTATCTGCTATTTTAAGTACGGCCTCTGGCGGAATTTTGGCGCCAGCCACCGTAGTCGGTAAAAATATCATTCAACCTTTTTATCCAACAATTAGTGACGAACAGTTGCTACGCATCATGCGCTTATCTGTTATTGGGATTGCCTTCGCTTCTATGTTAATGGCCTTTAGTTCAGACAGTATTTTTGAACTAGTTGCCCAATCTTCTATCATCAGTCTAGTTTCGCTTTTTGTACCACTTACTGCGGGTTTGTACTGGAAGCGAGCCAATAATATGGGGGCTTTGCTTTCTATGGTAGCGGGTATGATAGTTTGGTTGTATTTTGAATGGGTTGGTAGTGCAATTCCTAGCTTAATTTGGGGGCTGTTGGCGAGTGTGCTAGGGATGGTATTGGGGAGTTTGGTGCAGCCGTTCAAGAGAAACGCTAATTCGTAAAGGTAAGTACATTATAAGCTAAATAGGTTTAAAGTGGTCACGCAGCCTGCGGCTGCTCGACTAAGGGGATTTAGGGGCGGCGAAGCCGCCGAGTAAAAAACAACTGAACTTAATGCTTTGTAACAATCATAACTATGAAATACTTAGGACTCTTTTTATTCTTACTTAGTTGTCAAAGCCTTCATGCCCAAATGACACTCAAGGGTACTACGACAGATGAACTAGGTGAACCACTCATTGGTGCTACCATTATCATTCAGGCTACAAATACGGGAACAACAACCGATTTTGATGGTACTTTCAGCTTAACAAGTGACCAGCCCTTACCTTGGAATTTGTCCATTTCCTATATCGGGTATGCTACAAAAAGTATTACTGTGACGTCTCTTGAAGAAGTCCTTTCCATTCAACTGGGAGAAGACCCTTATCAATTAAAGGAAATTGTCGTTTCTGCCAATAAAAAACTAGAGTCCGTTCAACAAATCCCAATGTCCATCACAGCTATTTCGCCACTCCAACTGAAACGGTCGGGACATCAACAATTTACAGATTTTGCGAGTGGGGTGCCTAATTTAGGGTTTAGCCCATCTGGAAGCGGCAATTTGGGGCGCGCTAATTATGGGGTATCCATCAGAGGGATTGAAGGGACGGGGACGACTGCTTTCTACTTGGACGAAACCCCTTTACCCGAAGACATTAGCATTCGAATGTTAGATGTAGCCAGAATTGAAGTACTAAAAGGGCCGCAAGGAACGCTATACGGCGCTAGAAATATGGGTGGGGCGGTCAAAGTGATAACGAACCAACCTAATACTGATGACTTTCAAGGAGACCTAAATCTTTCCCTAGCCAATGTACAGGAAGGCGACTGGAACTATAATTTAAGAGGAACGGTCAATATTCCATTAGCGGATAAATTAGGCTTGCGGCTTGCGGCTTATTATGATTTTGAATCGGGTGTTTACGACCGAGTGCTTGACCCAACGGCGAATGTCTTAAATTTACAATCGGTGGTGTCCACTACGTTAGTGGACGGTACCAACTACGATATTCCTACGTTGAGTTGCCCCGAGTGCAATTTAAACGCCATTGAAAATATAGACGACGAGCGCAATTACGGTTTTCACGCCAGTCTAGGTTATTTTCCTACGGAGCGATTATCTTTTATCCCCAAAATAATTATTCAAAGACAAAACGGTGATGGGTACGACTTTTCGGAAGGTACCCCCGATAATTTTACCCAAATTAGAGGGGCGGGTTTACCAGAATCTTTTCGGGACAATTGGGAATTTTACAGTTTAACGGGTAAGTTGGAATTAGAAAAAGGAACAATCGTTTCTGCGACTTCCTTTCTCAATCGCACCGTAGCCGAAAGGGAAGATGCCAGTGAGTGGAATAGTGCCGTACTATTAGGCTATGCGGCTAATGACCCAACGGCCAACGATTTTTGGGCCAGCCAAATGGCAGTAGATAGAAATGTGGAGCAATTTACCCAAGAGTTGCGCTACCAATCTAATTTGGACGGATGGTTCAACTACACTGCGGGTCTATTTTACACTAAAGAAACTAGAACCACTTTTTGGTTGGATGATAATACGGGACTCAACGAATATTTAGCGATTAATGTATTCGATGACGAAGCATCGCTACCCATTATCTCTGACTGTAGCTTTCCTTTTTATCGGTTTGATGCCACTTACGGCAATCAAGAAGTCGCCTTATTTGGAGAGGCTTATTTTCAACTTCTTCCCCAGTTGAAAGCAACGTTAGGGTTGCGCTACTTTTCGGCTCAGAACTCGATTGATGCGTTGGAAGATGGTTATTTCACGGGCGACCCCAACGTAGTGAATGGGGAACAACCCGAAACGGGTTTTAATCCAAAACTAAGCCTTACTTATCAACTCAACCCTGACCAATTATTGTACGGTATTATTGCTAGAGGTTTTCGATTGGGTGGAGTCAATGATGTGGTGTCCCTGCTGTTCTGTGGGGCAGAGTTACCTCAAGATGCTAATGGCAACCCAACCTTCCCCCGTTTCTACGAGGCTGATTATTTATGGAATTATGAATTGGGATTCAAAGGCAAATGGGCGGGTGGCAAATTAATTACTAATGCGGCTGTCTTTTACAACGATTGGCAAAACCTACAACTCGGCCGTCCGCTAGAATGTGGTTACAGTTACATTGACAATGTAGGGGCTGCCCGCACGCTGGGTGCTGAACTAGAAATCAAGGCCAAGCTAAATCCACAGTTAACTTTTGGGGGAGGATTAGGGCTGTTAGATGCAAAGATTACGGACGGTGGTGGCTTTAGCTATTTAGCCGAAGCAGATGACCGCATTGTTTTCACTCCCAATATTACGGCCAATACCAACTTGCAATACAATTTTGCGCTAAATGATAATGCACTCCTTTATCTGTGGACAGACTTGCAATACGTGGGAGAGCGCCTCAATACTTTTAGCCCCGAAGACCCCAACGAAGCTTTTCTAATTTTTCAGTCTTATGCTTTGCTTAATGCTCGAATTGGTGTGGAGTTTGCCAATTATCGCTTTTCTATTTTTGGACGCAACTTAACTAATACTATTGCCAATTTTGGTACACCCCGTGCTTTCAATGGAGAGGTGCCAGAAAGGCCGAGATATAGTATTAGTCGGCCATTGACCGTTGGGATGCAGGTGGGGGTTTACTTCTAATTTTAGAAAGTCGATTACCTAAATTTGCAGGGGCGTCGCAGTTCTCAAAAATGTACAGTTGAGTACGGATTACACCTATATGTTGCCCACTTTATGCCCTAAAACGCCTAAAATGTTCCACCACTTGGAACTACTTTTGTAGCCTTTATCAATAGCTTTCTAATACCATTCCACCAAATATTTATGCGGCCTAGGTCAACGGCTGCGGACGACTATTCTTCGTATATCCCCAAATCTGTATCGTTATTTAAAAACAATTTTTCTGATATGAGACACCTCATCTATTTAGTGTTATCTCTACTACTTACTATCCATTTATCTGCCCAAGTCGGCATCAACACCGACAATAGCGACCCCGATGCCTCGGCAATGCTGGATGTCAAAAGCACCAATAGAGGAATGTTAGTTCCTCGAATGACGAGTTCGCAACGAACCATGATTAGCAATGCCGCAATCGGTTTATTGGTCTTTGATACCACTACGGAAAGTTTTTGGTTTAGAGATTCCAATGGTTGGGTAGAGTTGGTGGCAGGTGGTGGTGCTTTGGCGCACGACGATGCTAATAATCTGGTGAAACCCAATACCTCATCGGTAGATGTTTCAACGGACGACTTTGTGTTTGGCAGTACTCAATTGGACCATAGCTATAATGTTGACCACTACAGCCGCTTTTTCTTTGATAAAAGCAAAGGAGCTTTTCGAGCGGGCATAGAAGAAGGTGACAAATGGGATGACGCCAATCGAGGGATAGGCTCAATAGCGTTAGGAAATAGCAGTACGGCCGCTGGTGAAAATTCGGTCGCCATGGGCTACCAAAATAGTGCTTTAGGGAATGCAACGGTCACCATCGGTAATCATAATGTAGTAAATACCGATACGGCTTTTGCGATTGGTGGCTTCAATTCTGCCGACAAAGATTACGCCTTAGCCATCGGTATAGAAAACAAGGCACAAGAAGAAGCGAGTACGGCTATTGGTTTTGCCAATTTAGCAACGGCAGCGGGCGCAAGTGCCTTCGGTGAATATAACGAGGCCAACGGTGTATCCTCTTTAGCCTTGGGTAGTGGTGCTATTGCTAATGGCCTCACATCTGTAGCTATTGGTAGCAGCAATGCAGAAGGCACAGGTTCTTTAGCGATTGGTATTAGTAATATCGCAAGTGGCGATTTTTCTCAGGCTTTTGGTAGCCTAACGACGGCTCCTTCCTATAACGAGGCGGTTTTTGGTTATTTGAATACGAATTATACGCCAGCTAGTACGAGCAGTGCTAGTCTAACAGACCGCCTTTTTGTAGTTGGTAATGGAAACGTTATCCAACGTTCCGATGCCTTGATTATTCTAAAAAATGGAGCAACGCGCATCAACGGCCCACTTACCTTAGGCATTTCGGGCAATGATATGACGAATTACACTTTACCTAATTTCCGAGGTAGCAATGGGCAGATTTTGCAGACGAATGGCTCGGGAGTAGTCAATTGGGCGGATGCCCCTGCTAGTAGTTCCATTAGGAACGGTAGCGGTACGACCAAAGTAGATGCTAGTTCTAATTCCGAGATTAGTTTTGAGGCAGGTGGACAACAAATTCTGACTATGCAAAGAGGGAACTTTGAATTTTACAACACCAATGGTAGCATTTATTTGGGGGGAGATGCAGGAAAGTCAGACAATTATTCTGGATTTAATAACATTGGTATAGGCTCGAACGCCCTTTCGCTTAATAGCAGAGGTTCTAACAATACGGCTATTGGTAATAGTGCTAATGTAGATAGTGATAACCTCTCTAATGCCACCGCAATCGGTGCAGGCGCAATAGTCAATCAAAGCAATGCTTTGGTGTTAGGTAATAATGCCAATGTAGGTATCGGTACTTCGACTCCTAATGAAAAACTACACGTAGTCGGTAATGTAAAAATAGAGGACGGCAACGCCCAAGCGGGTTATATTTTAACGAGTGATGCCAACGGGGTAGGGACATGGCAGCAGAATACGGGAGCGAATGGTATTCAAAATGTTATTCAAGATGGCGACGCAGACACCAAAATTCAAGTGGAAAGAAGTAACGATGAAGATATTATAAACTTTAGTTTAGGTGGACCACTAACCTTTAGAATGGTGGATAGTCGATTGGAGTTCATTGACCCCCTAACAAGTATTTATATAGGCTATAATGCTGGTATTAATCGGGATGCTGTTAAATCCCTCTATAATGTTATGCTTGGTCACGAGGCTGGGATGTCGATTACGGAAGGCTCATCTAATGTAGGATTAGGTACTTTTTCCTTAAATTCCAATCAAACGGGAGGATTTAACACAGCTCTCGGTGCTTTTGCTGCTAGACTGAATACCTCTGGGGATAATAATGTAGCAGTTGGAACAAGAGCTAGTTTTGACAATGAAACAGGTAATAATAACGTAGCGGTTGGAACCGATGCTGGACAACATAGTACAGGAAATAATAATATTTTTCTTGGATACCAAGCAGGCCAAAATGAAACAGGTGATAATAAATTGTATATAGAAAATTCCAGTTCTAACACCCCATTAATTTACGGTGACTTTTCCGCAGATTCCGTTAGTATCAACGGTGACTTAACCATTTCTAGCGAATACCTATCCTTCAATAATATATACGATAATATTTTCATTGGAGACGGTGCAGGTTTTAATAATATGGGTGGTGGTAATGTGAATGTTGATGGTATCGACAATGTTTTCATCGGCGATTCAACGGGGTTTAATAATACTACGGGACAATTTAATGTTGGATTAGCTACCAAAGCCTTGTTTAATAATACTACGGGAGAGTACAATGTTGGTATTGGCCCTTTTGCCCTATTAAAGAATACCGAAGGAATAGATAATGTAGCAGTAGGTATGCATAGTTTGTCTTCCAATGTTGACGGGCAGGCAAATACCGCCATGGGTTTTAGGGCAGGTGGAGTTAATGAAAGCGGAAACGCCAATGTATTTATCGGAGGCGCAACGGGTGGAGGATTAAATCCAGTAACGCCCGTTGACATGGAGCATAACGTAATGCTTGGTTTTGCCGCAGGTGGGAATAATAATGGCAGTAATAATGTTTTTATTGGTCATAAAGCAGGAATGGATGAAACGGGTAACCACAAATTATATGTTGATAACTCTGAAACAACTACGCCTTTACTTTACGGTGAATTTGACAATGATTTAGTTAGGGTTAATGGCGAATTAAATATCAAAAACGAATATTCTTTACCTGCTACCGATGGTACAAGTGGTCAAGTGCTTACTACTGACGGGGCAGGAAATACCGCTTGGTCAGATAGGGTCAGCATCCCTATTGGCACCATCTGGATGTATCATGGAGACACCGCCCCTGATGGATGGTTGATTTGCGATGGTTCGGACTTTAGTGTAAGTGAATATAACGATTTACGTACACTACTAGGAGGTAATACGCTACCTGATTTTAGAGCCCGCTTTCCCATGGGAACTGGCGACAATGGTAATCTAGGTAGTCCCGATGCAAGGCTTGGTAATAAAGGTGGGAGCAACTCTCATCAGTTAGACCTAGACGAAATGCCGCCACATACCCATAGTATAAGTTACCGAGTAGGGTCGGAAAATGGTAGTAGTAGCAATAATTATTCGGATTTGGGTAATACAGGTACTACCTCCCAAACAGGTTCTACTGGGGGGAATAATGCAACGGATGAGGCAACACCTTTCAATATCACAAATCCCTATTATGTAGTCAACTTTATTATTAAAGCAAAATAAAAAGCATCATGAATATAATGGTAGAAAAGAGTCTCTTAAAAAAAAGACAAAGCAATATTAACGGAACGGGTATTTTTACCACTCAACCATTAGCAGCAAATACCGAGTTTTACGCCATTCCTCTAAATATTGTTTTCAATGAACCCCAACCAAAATGTGCTAGAATTGCCGATAACGAATATGTCCACGATGATGCCGTTTTGAACTGGGTCAATCATTCCTGCAATCCTAATACTATTTTAGATATTGAGCGAAAAGACCCCGTTTTGCGAGCGATTCGGGCTATTGCTGCTGATAAGGAAATTTCGGTGAATTACAATCGAACAGAGGTGCAGGGCGTAAGTGTCGAATGTACCTGCAAAGCAGCTAATTGTAAAGGATATTTCGACAGGTTGTAAAAGCAAATAATTCTGAAAAATGAAATTTAAGATAATACTATTCACTTTATTAGCTGTTTTTAGATTTACCGAAGGAATTGCCCAAAATTCTTTTAAAATTACTGGCGGTAATGTCAAAATAACGGATGATGTGGCTATCGTTTTAAAAGACTGCCAACTCAAAAACAACGGTACTTTAACTGCCACCAATGGTGCGTTGGAAATAAGAGGAACAGCCACCAAAGCCCAGTCTGAAATTGGCGGTACGGGCACTTCCATTTTCCATAATCTAAAAATCAATAAAGCATCCAATGATGCTCAACTAGGCCATTCCATTACCGTCAATAACCAAATGGAAATGGTTAGTGGTAAATTGGATTTAAGAACACATACCCTTACACTCGGCACCGCCAACGGAACACTAATCGGTGAATCAGAAATTGCCCATATAACGGCAACTAGTACTGGGAGAATCATTAAAACATTCGATTTGAATGCTCCAAGTAACCAAAATCCTGGTAACTTGGGTATTGAAATCACTTCTACAGCCAATTTGGGTCTTACCGAGATTCACCGAGGACACGACCACCAAACCGTCCCAACGGGTACGAGTATTTTTCGACATTTCACCATCCTTCCAACCAATAACCAAGGATTGGATGCTAGTCTGACTTTTCGGTATTTAGACACTGAATTAAATGGTATTCCAGAAGATGCTTTGGTACTAATGGAGAATAATGGCGGTTGGATGATAGATGGTTTTGATAGTCGAAATTCGACCAATAATACCGTTAGCTTTTCGGGCTACGATGGGTTGTATCAATATACGTTAGGGGCAAATGAGGCCGACGCTGATATGGATGGTATTCCTATTGGTATGGACAATTGCCCGAATGATTCGAACGCCGACCAAGCGGATGAGGACAACGACATGGTCGGAGATGTCTGCGACGTCTGTCCCAATGGAGACGATATGGTAGATGCCAATACAAATAATATTATCGACGATTGTGAATGTAAATTAGGTACGATGAACCTTTCTGGAACAGTAAATCAAGACTCCGTGTACGTAGCTGGCGCAACGATTGAGTCAAATAGCCTTGTTACTATTGGTAGGAAGGTGGTATATAAAGCTCAAAATACGATAACTTTAAAAACAGGATTTCAAGTAGCTGCCGGCGCAGACTTCTTGGCAACCCTTGCCACTTGTGAAGCCCCTTCTTTGCAACCTCAATTGGCTGAAAGTAGGACAATAGGAGAAAAAGAGCGTACAACCTTATCCGCTTCTTTAACTGCAGTACCCAATATCGTTCAGCGTAGTAGTTTAATTAGCTATCATCTTTCCGAATCTAGCCTAATCACGCTAGCTTTATTTAATTCAGCTGGTCAACAATTGACGACCTTTGCGGAACATCAATTGGTAAAAAAAGGCCATCATCAGTTGACTTGGACACCGCAAAGTCTTCCAGCGGGTGTTTATTTTTTGCAATTGATTACCGAAAATCAATCCTTGTCTGCAAAAGTAGTGTGGGTAAATTAGATAAGTGAGAAGTCAGATTTAAGACGGATAAATCTGTCAGCCATACGGCCCCCATCGGGGAAATCAGACTTCAATCACTACTCATTGGTAAGTATTCAATGCAGGTCTGGAGACCTGCGGATATCCGTATCAAGTCTGGAGACTTGATACATCAGACACCGATATTTTAAGTCTCCAGACTTAAAATGATTATCTGCTCGTCTCCTGACGAGTAACTATCGTTGGCGACCACATTATTAATTAGATATTAGGCGTGTACGAAGTTTTCCTAAAAAGCTTAGCGTGAGTTTGATTCAACACAGATTAGGCAAGATTTAACTGATTTCCACAGGTTTTAATTTCAGGTAGCGAAAAAATCAGTGAGAATCTGTCCAATCCGTTAAATCAGTGTTGAATCACGTCCTAATTTGCAAACTTCTTACAGCCTTAGTTAGATGTTAGTAATTACTTTGGAATAGTAAACGAAAAAGTGGACCTTTCGCCGAAGACGGAAGTGACCCATATTTTGCCACCGTGTTGTTGCACAATTTTTTTACAAGTAGCGAGTCCAATCCCCGACCCTTCGTACTCCTGCTTGCTGTGCAGACGCGTGAATACATCAAATATACTAATCAATTTTCGCCAAAAAGTATTCCAAATAAGTGGAGTCTTTACATAACAATAAACGAGCAAATCGACCCTAATTTTTCAGAAAGTAGGAAGGAAAAAATTGGGTAGATGAAATCCAAAAATTAGGTAACAACCGTAAGTAAATCGTATCAGAAGGTCAAAAATTACCTTAAAAATTTTTCTTTTGCGGGATAAACCTGTTCAAAAAGACTAAATCTGTAGTTTCTTTTGGATTGTAATGGCTGCCCTGAAAAATTACTACTTTATTTTACTGCTAATTGCTCATTGTTCATTGAGTATTTACCTTTGCACTATGACAACTAAAAATCCTTTCAAGTTAGGTATTGCTTTAGCGGGTGGCGGTGCTAGAGGTATTGCTCACATTGGCGTGCTAAAAGCCCTAGAAGAAAACGGTATTTTTCCCGATTGTGTGTCGGGTACAAGTGCGGGCTCCATTATTGGAGCGCTGTACGCAGCAGGTCGAACGCCTGACGAAATGCTCGAATTTGTGGTGGCCAATAGTAGTTTGCTCAAAGTTGTTCGATTTGGATTACCCACCGCAGGATTGACCAAGCTGACCGCTCTTCGAGAAGCCTTGGACGAGCTAATACCCGAAGATAGCTTCGAATCGCTCAAAAAGCCGCTTTTTCTAGCTATCTGTAACTTAACTTCTGGACAATTGGAAGTGAGAAATAGCGGTGTGCTCTACGACGTAGTCGTCGCTTCTTGTTCCATTCCCATTATTTTTCAAGCGATTACCCTCGATAACCAAATCTACGTTGATGGTGGACTGATGATGAACTTGCCCGCCGAACCCCTATACGCCTGTTGCGATAAAGTCCTCGGCGTCAACGTAATGCCCAACGTAGCCGTCAAAAATGACAGACTAGATGGCTTAATGGACATTGGAATGCGCTGTTTTGAAATGACGGTTGCCGCCAATACGGAATTGCAGTTAGCGATGTGTCACGCCATTATTGAACCTAAGGCTTTGTACGACTTCCATCCTTTTGCTTTCAGTAGCTACCAAGAGATTTTTAACATTGGGTACCAATATACGATGGACAAAATGGGGGAGATTGAGGAGAAATTGGACCTTTGTTGAGGAAGTGGGTAGGACTAGCTACGATGACCCAAATAATTAGGAAGACAGACCCTTAATATTTTTTAAACTAATTGTAATAGCTATCTAAGCCGCCTCTTCAAGTTGGGTTTGCTGGTCAAAATCTGGTTCTTCCAAATAAGAAATTACAATATCCT
>JBCCQK010000063.1:0-24030 GCA_039024375.1 Bacteroidota bacterium | reverse complement strand
GAAATTTAGAAACAAAGTAGGGTTCGATACTGCCAAAGAAGTTGTCAAAACTTATTTGAACTCACCTAATAGGGAAATTGACAAATTGGTGAATTACGCTCGTCGGTTAAGAATTTACTCGGTAATAGACCCTTTTCTAAAGATATTACTATGAGCAATAACAACATCAGTTCTATCAAAGCTCGGCTAAAAAATTATTCGAGAAAGCATCAAAAAGTTCATCAGTTTACGATAGATTAATTATGAAATACTTCCTTTTTGAAACCAATAACCAGTCCGCTTACGCATTGTTCTTCCTCTTTTTTTAGTAAAATCTACGGATTCCCTATTAGCTTTTTAATCCTTTATCCGCCAATCTGCCACCCGTTCTCGATTATTCGCTAATAATGTTGACAACGAATCCACTATGGACTGATACTTCTGTTCCGCCACAACATTGACGTTTTCCGCCTTATCGTGCTGGTGGTCGTACAGCATCTTTTCGGTAATCTTACCCGCTTTCGTGACGTACTCGGTATAAGCAAAATCGTTCGTTTTGATGGTCTCCATCTTTTTAAAGCGGGTAAAAACATGCGATTTACCTTGGTGGTTGAGGTTGTCAAAGAAAGGTTGTAAACTTTGTCCAGCCAAGTTTTTTGGATGGTCGAGACCCGCCAAATCGCAGAGGGTAGGGTAGATGTCCACAAATTCGACCAAACCACCAGCTTTCCCTTTTTGGGTAGTATCGGGAGCGTAAATAATAAGCGGCGCACGGGAGGCTACGTCAAAAGTAACGTGTTTGCACCACAAGTCGTGTTCCCCGAGTAGAAAGCCATGGTCGCCCCACAACATGACGATGGTGTTGTCCGCCTGTCCATTGTCTGCCAATCGCTGCAAGATTTTGCCGACCAAAGCATCGGAGTAAGACACCGAAGCTCGGTAGCCTCGGTTGAGGGTACGTGCCAAATCGTCGGACACCGCATCGGGCTTTTTCGGAGCACCTTTGTACTTACGCAGTTCTCCGTAATCGTGCTTACCATTATTTGTGGCGTTTTTGGGATAATAGCGATTATTGGGTAGTTCTACCGACGATTCGGGGTACATATCCCAGTATTTTTTCGGGGGGTTGAAAGGCAAATGGGGGCGATACAAGCCAACCGCTAGGAAAAACGGCTGGTCATCGCCCTTCATCTGGTCGAGTAGTTGCATGGCTTTCTCTGCCGTTTTGCCATCGGCGTAAGCGGTGTCGGGCACATCGACCATTTCGTAAAGTGGGCCAATTTTTTCCATTTGCGCCTTTAGGTTTTCGGGCCTCACATAATCTTTAGAAAGATGAAAAGCTTCGGGTTGCCAAGGTTCGCTCGTCCAACTTTCGGGGCTATCGTCTGTGTTGTGAAAAATTTTACCGAGGGAATAGGCTTGGTAGCCATTATTTTTGAAATGTTCGGGTAGGGTAGTTTGGTCGGGAACGTCTTTGTCCGCACGGGTATTGTGGTCCCAAAAGCGGTTAATGCTCGGTCGAAGGCCCGTCAAAATACTCGCCCTCGATGCGCCACAAACGGGGACGCTCACGTAGGCATTCTGAAATAAAATCCCTTTTGCCGCTAAGGCATCAATATTAGGCGTTTTCATGTAATCGACCCCGTAACAACCCAATTCGGGACGGAGGTCGTCAATGGCGAGAAAGAGGACGTTGGGTGGTTTGGATTCGGTAGTAGTGGGATTATTTGAAGTATTTTGTACCCCACAAGCAATGAAAATCGCCATAAAAAGAATAGCCCAAATTCGACTCATTTTAAATATTTTTGTTTTTTTTATAGCTATTTTGTGGTATAAGTCAATTCAACGGTTTGCGTAAATCCATCTTGGGGTTCCGTTACTTCAAAAACAATAAGGTAGGCACGCAGCCCCGGGAAAGGAAACCAATAATCGGCAACGTTTTCGCCTACTTGAAGTTGGCCATTTCCCGAAATGGTGAGAAATACCGTCTTGGCCCCATTGCTGATTTTTACTCGTTGGTCGTTGACCTTTTCTACTTTTACTTTTTCGTCCAATACGATGGGTTCTACGATGCGGACGGATGCTTTGCGGTCGTGGTAGCGCAGCGTTATTTTTTTGGTCAATTGCTGGTCGTCGAATAAGTACTTACTTCGGTAGCCAATACCGCCAGGATAATACTTTTGGTTACACAGTTCCCCCGAAACGTTCACTTCGGTGAGGGTCGGCGTTTCGTCAATTGAAATTTTAGTTTTGGTTTCGTACAAATTGGTAAAAAAGCCATCAGCCGAGTGGTATTCAATTCTCGGGGTAAGGGCAATAATGGTATCTTCGATGGGGGGCATGTGAATTTCTTCTCCACGGTGGTATTTGGTTTGCGAGGCTGTGGTCAATAAGCCAAAATCGTCTAGCCACAAGTTCAAAATGGCGCCGCCTCTCGGAAAATGCGTGTATTTGCCACCGCCCCAATCGGCGTAGTCGTGGTAATCGTAAGCGGAAACGGTCGCCATCCACGGCCCTTTGCGAATAGTTCCCACTTTGATGGTCGGAAAATACTCTACCCAGTCGCCTTCGTCGGCGGGAATAGCTTTAGGTGCGCCCGTTTGGTGGTGGCCAAATTCAAGGGCCATTGCCAGATTTTTTGCCTGAGCGAAGGTAGGATACAAATTGGGTTGCCCCGTTTTGCTGGCAAAGGCCCACACGTCTCGTCCGTAGCCCACTAAGCCTTTTTTGATGGCTTTTTTCAGATAATCCAAATTGCGCAAAGCCGCCGTTTGGTACGCTGGATTTTCGTTGGCAAACATACTGAACAGCACCTGTGACCCATCGGCCGTTTTGGTACCGTAGCCCGTCCATTTGTACGACCTTGCACCCCAAGAACTGTCGATAATCCCGTTGGGATAGACAAAATGTACTACTTTTGCCAAGGATTTGCGGACGATATCCTCTACGGCTTTGTCCTTTGTAATTCGGGCATACATCGTCAGCCCCCACAAAGACATATCTACATGATAGCCCAAATCGACCCCGTATTTTACCCCAAAGGCACGAGCAGCCTCTCCGTGGGTAAAGTAGTCTTCGTCCATTTTGGCGACCGTTTGCATCGCCAATTTTTTAGCTTTATTTAAAAATACGTCCTCTTGTAATACATTTTGCCACAAAGCCGCCATCGTTGCTGCCGAAGTAGGTACATAGTTCAAACTAGCGTAGTCGGGATTCATTTTTTCAACCAAATAGAGTCCCGCCGCTCGCATCGAGGCCACCCATTTGGTTTGTTTCTTTTTATCAATATGTTGCCTTAACGTCGGATAGGCCAAAGCCATCATCAGCAATTGGTCGGCGGTGGTACCGTCCCACTCCCAAGGATTTTCTACCCATTGCCCCGTTGGTTCTTGTTTAGTAATGAGCCAATCGGTAACTTGGATGGCGGCGTCGAGGTATTTCTGGTCGCCCGTTCGTTGGAACATGACCGTGAAAGGGTACACCGCCTCCGCTGCTCGGGTGTAATAAATATCGTTTTCGGGGTCTAAAATACCCCCAAATTCTGGGTCTTTTTTATTGGTGTTTTGCTGTCGTAGCAAAGATTCGGAAAGCGTTTGTAGCACCTCGAAGTAGGCTTTTTCGGCATCGGTTTGGAGACCTTTTTGTGCCGAAACAATAATTGATAGGCTGCAAAAGGCTAGTATTAGACTGGCTTGTCGGATGATGGATAGCCATTTGGTAAAGGAGTAGGTTGGTTGTTGCATTTTGTTGGTGGTGTTGTCAGGAATGTATATCATTCAATAAAACGTAAAATAAATCCATCGCCCTTATTGAGTACTGTGGTTAAATTAAGGAGGCTTTGGTGAAATGAAGTGTCAAATACCTCGGTTTAGAAGGAAATATGTACGCTGAAGATACCTCGATGAACATTTTTTTTTTGAAGACTATAAAATTGAATCCTAGGTCAAGGTCCACTTGCGACATCAAAAAGTCCGAGAAAGAATATTATCAAAATGGGTCAGTAGGTTGCTGATTTGAATCGTCCTATATGTCGACGAATGCACTGATTTAAGAACAAAGGATTGGGGAAAATACTCAACGATGGGTGCGTTCTTTAAAAAATGATAGGATGAAATATATCACACACTTTGTATGCCTTTTGCTCTCTATCCAACTAATCGCCCAATCGCCCCAGAACTGGAATTGGTCCAATAAAGCGGACGATAACGACGAAGTAAGTATTATCCTATTAGGCGACACCAATATCCAAAACCGAGAAAACCCGTCGGATGCTTTTCAATCTATTTTACCTACTTTACAAGCTGCCGACCTGCGATTTTGTAATCTGGAAGGTCCATTAGCGGGTACCTCCTCCGACCCTAATGAAGCCGATGTTCCCCACAAATTCTCTTGGAAACACTCCGACCCCAAGATGGTGGAGGCCTTCGTAGCGGGCGGTTTTGACGTGGTGGGCGTTGCCAATAATGTGACCTACCCTTACACCGCTTTACAAAGAAGTCTAGCCGTTTTAGACGAAAATAATATCCAACCCGTAGGCGGTGGTGACAACCTAGCCGAAGCGCACGCTCCCGTCATTATCGAAAAAAAAGGAACAAAAATTGGCTTTTTGCAATACGCTTGTACCGTTTTTCCCTACGAACACGCCGCTAAAGTCAATCAGCCGGGAATTGCCGAATTAAAAGTCATCACTTCCTACCGACCGCCCAAAAGTTTAGACAAACCTGGGAAAGCTACGGTCGTCCAAGCCATTCCTCAACCCGCATCGCTTCGTCGGATGCAAGAAGATATTCGAGCCTTGGCGGCCAAAGCGGACATAGTGATAGTATCTTACCATTGGGGAATTTCCGTTACGCCGACCCCCGTAGATTACCAACGAGCAGTGGGCAGAGCAGCAATAGAGGCGGGTGCCGATGTGATTTTAGGACATGGTCCCCATACGGTACAAACCGTCGAAACGTGGCAAAATCGCCCCATTTTCTATTCGGCGGGCAACTCGGTTTTTGATTGGTGGAAAGCTCGTAAAACCTTGGATGGTTTAATGGTTCGCTTGGTCGCTAAAAACAAAAAACTGCAAGAAATTTCTTTCGTGCCGCTCCGCCGAGATGAAGGCAATCACGCTATTTTATATCCTCCCAATAGTGAAACGGGGAAGGCCATATTAACCAATATCTGTAAAGATAAACATCCCTATCGGGCAAGGTTGAGGTCAACGGATACGGAGGTAAAAGTCTTCGATGCCACCTATGAAGAAAAAATACCCATCTTGGAAAAAATGTGGGAAATAGACGGGTTACAAAAACCCGAAAGTGTCGTTTACGATGCCGAGCAAAAAGTACTATACGCCAGTAATTTAGGCGGCGACCAACCTAAAGATGGGTTTATTTCCAAAATTAGTCTGGATGGGAAAATACAGACGCTAAAATGGATAGGCAACCTAAATAATCCCAAAGGCTTGACGATGCACAACGGTTTTCTGTACGCCAACGACCAACACGAAGTGCTGAAAATAGACCCCAATTCTGGAAAAATCATCCAAAAATATCCGATAACGGGGGCGGTTTTTCTCAATGACCTCGACGTAGATACGGACGGCACTATTTATACCGTAGATTCGGACGGGCAACAAGTTTTTCGTATCAAAAGTGGTCGAGCCAAGGTCTTCTGGCAAGACCGCCAACGGGGTCGCCCCAATGGGATTTTGGTAGAAAAAGACCGTATTTTATTAACCACCACCCGCTCCAGTCAATTGATAGCACTCGATAAAACTTTGCGCCTTACCGACGTACTACAAGCCGACATCGGCACGGGCGACGGTATTGAACCTATGGGTAACGAAGATTACCTCCTTACTGACTTTCAAGGACGTATTTTCTATTTTTCTTCGATGGAAAATTTACATACCCTGTTGGATACTAGAGGTAATAATCATACGGCTGATTTGGAATATTTGCAATCAGAGAAGATGATTATTGTGCCAGGCCACAAAACCAATAAGATGCAGGCTTTTCGGTTAAAAATGCCTTAGACGTCAAACAATTAAGCGCTTGTATAAAGAGAAAAATCCGCAGCTAAAAAATAGTAAGGGTAAAGTACTAACGTCCCGTTGGTAGTAATGGACAAATGATAATACCAAAATCAAAGTTACATTCACAAAAAATAATACTTATGAAATGGACAGGACTTCTACTCTTGATGGTCACCAACTTATTACTCGTGGACGCCCAAACGTATTACCCCGATAACTCCCTTCGATTACAGCCCGTTTGGTCGCGCGTAGCCGATGCTTTGGGCGAAATGGGAAGTGTAGAAAGTGCAGAATTTTCGCCCGATGGGAAACACATCGTAAGCGGTACTAAGTATGACAATTCGGTCGTGATGTGGCGCACGTCGGATGGTATGGAATTGTGGCGACAATACGCTAAAGCTGAAATTGAGCGAGTGGCTTGGTCGCCCGATAATAAATACGTGGCCTCATGTAGTGAAGACTTTTTAATACAAATTTGGGACGCTCAAACGGGTGATTTGGTCAAAAATTTACAACATAGCCAAGGTGTCGACGGGCTTAGTTGGTCGAATAACCGCAATTGGTTGGTGACGGGCGAGGAAAAACTAACCACCGTCGAGAATGGAAAAGAAGTCACTAGAGGTTGGTTGCGGGTCTATCAAATGCCCGAAGGCAAAGAAATCCACAAAATAGATTTTGGTGGAACCATCAACGAAATCATGTTTTCGCAGGACAATCGCTATATGTTGGCGGCGGGACACGGCAGCGTGCGGGTCTATGAAGTGGAAACTATGAAACTATTACAAACTTTAGTACCCGACGAATTTTTCAAATTTGTGACCGCCGATTTTACACCCGACGGTCAATACATCGCAGCGGGTGGTTTTGGCGGCAACATTTTTATTTGGGATTGGCAAAAAGGAAAACTCATTCGAGAAATGAACTATCGCGGTCGAAAAGTGGAATCGTTGACTTGGCACCCAAGTGGCGATTATTTGGTTACGTCGGGACACGGCTCGTTTATCAATTTTTTCCGCACCTCCATCGTGTTAGATAAATCCACTAAGGAACCGCCCGTAGTCGCCCAAGTTTTTGCCAACGACGGCGCAGAATACATTGATTTTAATGCTGATGGTAGTTTTTTAGTTTCTGCCCACCAAGATGGCATTATCCGCTTGTGGGTATTTAAAGGCGAAGACCATAATTTGAATACCAAACGGCACAAATGGGTTTCCGAACAGCAACGGAAAGCGAAAAATTAGAAATACTAAAGCATAAAATCAACCTAAGTAATGTCACTTAAAAAGACCCTTTTTCCATTACTAACCCTGCTATTAATAGGAACAAGCTGCAGAAATAAGCTCAAAAAAGTAGCGCAATCCAACGTCGAGATTCCGACTTATCAGTTTGACACAAATTGGCCTAACTTACCGACGGATTTTGAATTGGGTAATCCAACAGGTTTAGGCATCAATAAGGACAATAACATCGTGGCTTTTCATCGAGCGGGCATCCCTTGGCAAAAGACCATGCGTAAGATACCTATACAAAAGAATACAATTTTAATTATTGATAGCAAAAATGGTGAATTACTCAACAGTTGGGGCGCCAACCACTTTATCAAACCGCACGGTTTGGAAGTAGATGCGCAAGATAATGTTTGGGTGACAGACGTGATTTTGCACCAAGTGTTCAAATTCAGTCCTCAAGGAGATTTACTGATGACCCTAGGCGAGGCGGACGTATCAGGCAAAGATGAAACGCATTTTGATAGACCGACCGACGTAGCCGTCTTACCCGATGGCAGCTTTTACGTCAGCGACGGCTATGGTAACAGCCGAGTGACCAAGTTTGCCGCCAATGGTACGTTTTTAATGGAATGGGGTACCAAAGGGAACGCAGCGGGTGAGTTTAACACTCCACACTGCATTGATGTAGACACCAAAGGAAATGTGTACGTGGCCGACCGAGCCAATAATCGGGTTCAAAAATTTAACGGTAAAGGCAAATTTCTGACACAGTGGCAAAATAAAATGGAAGGAGAATTATATGCTATTCATTACGATGACGACCGAGACTTATTATTTGCAACCGATTGCCAACAAATAGGGAATGAGGTCACAGGGTCGAATATTTTTGTTTTAAATAAAAATCTACAAATACAACAACAGTGGGGGCGAACAGGAGATTACGACGGTCCCATCGTCCGCTACCACGACATCTGCATTGATAAAAGTGGGAATTTATACGTCGGTGATATTTTGAAAAACACCATCCAAAAGTTCCAATTAAAAAAGTAAAAAATGAGCAACTATTCAACTATTGAGGGCGTCGAAATAACGGGTAAATTCACGCCCGAATACGCCGAAATACTGACACCCCAGGCCATTGAGTTTCTAAAATCTTTGCACCTAAATTTTAACGAAAAGCGCAAAGAATTACTCGCCAAAAGAGTAGAACGGCAAGCCGCCTTAGACCGAGGCGAATTACCCGATTTCCTCCCCGAAACGAAACATATTCGAGAAGGCGACTGGACAGTAGCACCTCTTCCAGAGGACTTGCTAGATAGACGAGTAGAAATAACGGGCCCCGTTGACCGAAAGATGGTCATTAATGCGCTCAATTCGGGGGCAAAAATGTTTATGGCGGACTTTGAAGACAGCAACACGCCCAATTGGGACAATAATATCCAAGGGCAGATTAATATGAGGGATGCCGTCAATCGAACCATTACCTTCACGAATCCTAAAAATGGCAAGTTTTACGAATTAAACGACCAAATAGCGACCCTTTTGGTACGGGCCAGAGGTTGGCATTTGTTAGAAAAGCACATTATTGTCAACGGCGAACCGATGAGTGGTGGTTTGGTCGATTTTGGGCTGTACTTTTTCCATAATGTTCAACAATTATTGGCAAACGGAAGTGGCCCTTATTTCTATTTACCCAAAATGGAAAGTCACTTGGAAGCGCGCTTGTGGAATGATGTTTTTGTGTTTGCCCAAGATGCCCTCGATATTCCCCAAAAGACGATAAAAGCGACCGTTTTAATTGAGACGATTCTGGCTAGTTTTGAACTAGACGAAATCCTGTACGAATTGCGTGACCACAGTTGTGGCCTGAACTGTGGTCGTTGGGATTACATCTTTTCCTATATCAAAAAGTTTAGAAATTTGGACGGCTTTGTCTTGCCCGACCGCTCCAAAGTGGGCATGACGACCCATTTTATGAGTGCCTATTCGCAACTGTTGATTAAAACTTGCCACAAGCGCAACGTTCACGCCATGGGCGGTATGGCGGCGCAAATTCCCATTAAAAACGACCCCAAGGCCAACGAACGAGCTTTAGAAAAAGTGCAGAATGATAAATTACTAGAAGTCAGAAATGGGCACGATGGGTCGTGGGTAGCGCACCCCGCATTGGTACAAGTAGCGATGGATATTTTTGACGAACACATGCCCACGCCCAATCAAATTGACAAAAAAAGAACCGACGTACAAGTGACGGCCCAAGACCTCATTCAACCGCCCGTTGGCACCATTACCGAAGCTGGATTGCGTAGTAATATTAATGTGGGAATTCTGTACATTGAAAGCTGGTTGAGAGGCAACGGTGCTGCTGCTATTTACCACTTGATGGAAGACGCGGCAACGGCGGAAATATCTCGAACGCAAATCTGGCAGTGGATTCATAATGGGGCGACTTTAGAAGACGGTCGAACCGTTACCTACGAATTATACCAAGCCCTTTTACCCGAAGAATTGGCTAACATCAAAGCCTACGTGGGGGAAAATGCGTACGAAAACGGTCGTTTCGACGAGGCGATAGCTATTTTTGACCGCTTGGTGAAGGAAAAGGCATTTATTGACTTTTTAACCTTGCCCGCTTATGAATTGGTTTAAAAAGTTTAAAACAGAAGAACCACAAAAATGAGTTTAACTACGCTTGCTATTTTAGCCGTATTACCGATACTAGCCGCTGCTGTAATGATGGTCGGTTTCCGAATGCCCGCTAAAGTGGCTATGCCCGTCGTTTTTGTCTTAGCAGCGATTGTGGCCTATTTTGCTTGGGAATTGCCCCTAATGGACATCATAGCCTCCACCATTCAAGGTTGGTTCATTACCTTCGATATTTTGTTTATTATCTTTGGGGCTATTTTTCTGCTAAATGTCCTAAAATATTCGGGGGCGGTCGGCGTCATTCGGCAAGGCTTTACCGACATTAGTCCCGACCGACGGGTACAGGTAGTTATAATCACTTGGTTATTTGGTTCTTTCATCGAAGGAGCGGCAGGTTTTGGAACGCCCGCTGCGATTGTGGCACCACTATTAGTGGCGTTAGGATTTCCTGCTTTGGCGGCCGTCATGTTGGGCATGATGGTACAAAGTACGGCGGTAACTTTTGGCGCAGTTGGAACACCCGTTTTAGTGGGTATCAAAAGTGGTTTAGAAAACCCAGCCTTGACGCAGCAACTCGCCAGTGAGGGGCTCACCTTTGCCGACTACATCCAAGCTATCACAGTACAAGTAGGTTTATTTCACGCCATTGCGGGCGTCGTGATGCCGCTCTTCATGGTGAGTATGATGACTCGTTTTTTTGGTAAAAACAACAGTTGGAAAGAGGGACTCGCCATTTTTCCACTCGCCCTGTTCGGTGGAGTGGCTTTTGTGCTACCTTACTACTGTACTGCCAGATTTTTGGGACCAGAATTTCCATCTTTAATCGGAGCGTTAATGGGATTAGCTATCGTCACTTTAGTGGCCAAAAAAGGCTGGCTATTGCCTAAAGATAACTGGGATTTCCCGCCCAGAGCCGAATGGGAAAAAGATTGGTTGGGACAATTGGAGATAAAAGTAAAAAAGGTGAATCCTAGGACCGCCCCCAGCCTGTTCAACGCTTGGTTTCCCTACCTGCTAGTCGCCATTTTACTGGTCATTAGTCGGTTACCACAGTTGCCCGTTAAAAGTTTTTTGACTAGTATCAAATTTAGCTGGGCAAGTATTTTAGGTACGGACATTACGGGTACGACCGCCCCACTTTACTTACCTGGTACTATCTTACTGGTAGTCGCCTTAATCACTTTTTTTCTTCATAAAATGAAACCGCAACAATTACAATCCGCTTTTGTGGATAGTACCAAGGTGTTATTGGGCGCTGGATTCGTCCTCATTTTTACCATTCCCATGGTGCGGATTTACATCAATTCGGGAGCCAACCCCAACGATTTGCCGAGCATGCCGATTGCCATGGCAGAATGGGTCGCAACTAATGTGGGCAACATCTATCCTTTGTTTGCGCCTTCGGTCGGTGCTCTAGGGGCTTTCATTGCGGGAAGTAATACGGTGAGCAACTTGATGTTTAGCCTTTTTCAGTACGGGGTGGCCGAGCGATTAGCGATGTCACCTATCCTTATTGTCGCCTTACAAGCGGTGGGTGCCGCCGCAGGGAACATGATTGCCATTCACAATGTGGTCGCAGCTTCGGCTACGGTGGGCTTACTCGGACAAGAGGGGAATGTTATTAGAAAGACCATTTTACCAACGCTTTATTATGTGGGCATTGTAGGCTTGATGGGGTTATTATTGGTTCGGATGTCCTAACTAAAACCAACTAATTTCCTACACCCAAATCCCAAAAATTTGCTTCCCGTCAACCTCCATTTCCTCCGAATGGAATTTTTTGCTTTTGCGGTCGTCAAAAATCACCAAAAACCCTCGATTGACGCCGTGAATGTCCAAGTAATCCGCCAATTGTTTTAGCCCTTTTTCGTGGTATTCTTGGCCGTACCATTTTTTGAGTTCGATGATGTAGCGGTGTTGAAAGTAGGTCACAATGATGTCCAAACGTTTTTCGAGCGACGTTTGAGTTTCTCGAAAAGCGTAGCCAACGCCATTTAAAATTGGAGCTAGGTAGGCCAAAAAGATAATACGCCCTTCTCGTTCGAGAAAATCCAGACTTTTTTCACTATAATTCTCTTTCATAAATTGTTGAAACCGCAACAAAGCGGCTTTCATGTCCAACCCGTTGTCTTCCGTCATAAAGTGATTAGAAAAGTTCAACCCTCTCGGAATTTCGATGATTTTTTTGACGGTCATGTAATTGTAAATCAACTGTTCGTAGATGCGATTGTGGATGCGCAGGCGACCGTTTCTTTTAAAAATCCCGTAAATAATCGCCTTTTCAATCACGGGATTATGCACGTTGAAAGGCACTTTATCATTTTCGATTAAAATACGCTCCACTAAATCGTACATATCGGGGTGATTCTCTAAATTTTTGAAAAGGCTATCAAAATTGGTATTTTTTTCGTTTAGCAATAGACGAACAGCGGCATCTACATCTTCCGTTGTCCACGTTTTTTCTGCTTTTTTAGGTAGAATTTTATCAGCAATATTTTTACACAATTTACTGACCAAAAATGGGTAGCCCGATGTATGAAAATACAGTCTTTCGGCAATCGTTTTCACGTCCATATCCACCCGTTCGGCGGTACTATAATCCTCCAACATCGGCGTAATTTCTTCGGCATTAAAACTCATCCGCACCTCAAAATCCACGGCAATATTCCACGGACTGTTATAATTGGCCTCTTCGGGATTACGCAGTTTAAATTTTAAAGATTTGATGTCGTGGACACCCGCCAAAACGATGCTGTGGAAAGTGGCGTGCTCTGGTTGTGTTCGTGCTAAGTATTTAGTCCGCAACATGGCCAATAGTTTCAAAAAAGGCTCATACTGGCTACTGGCATCCACCTCATCAATAAAAAGTACCACTTTTTTGGCGGTACGATGGATAAATCGAGTAATGAACGAAGAAAGGGTATCCATGTTTTTCACTGATGCTTTGTGCTGCTCAATAAATTTAAAAAGCTCCGCATCTCTGTACTCAAATTTCTGCGCAATTTGATTAACAAACATCGCAGCAAAAGCCCTGTCCGACTCGTGAAATTCTTGGTCAACTCCTTGAAAGCTAATATTAATAGGCAGATAGTCTTCCCGTTCCTTCAATTTGTCCGCCATCCGAAACATAGCGGTCGTTTTTCCATACTGGCGAGGTCGGTTGATGGTGAAGTAATGCCCATATTCAATCAACGCTAAAATACCTTGCAGCTTTTTAGAGTTATCCATCATATAATGCTGGGTAGGATAACAAGTACCCGTAATATTGAAATATTTTCCCATGCTTTCAGAAATTTTAACAAAGATAGTTTAAAAATGACAATACTCACTAGAGGTTACGGGCTATTGCTTTACTTTGAAAAGCCATTGAATCACGCACTACCGCCAGACTTGGATAGAGGATATGCTTAAAAATTGCTCCCATCCTTCATGTCTAAGGAAAGGATAAATAGTACTGTTGAGCATACCAACCATCGAATGCTCAAAGTGGTAGACAGCGTATCTTTGCTCGTCGGTTTTCAACTAAAATTTTTCCTACTACAATAAGGGAAATATCTTCAAAATTCGTCTTATTTAATGGCTGTAGCAATTCTTTTAATGATGGTGAAAAATATTTTTTGTTAAATTTATAAAAATGATGAAGTATTTGTTCTACGCTACCCTATTGCTCTTTTGCCTGCGAGGAAAAGCCCAAGACTGGCACCCCCTTTTCAACGGCCAAAATCTCGACGGCTGGGAAAAAAGGGGCGGAAACGCCGACTACGAGGTGATAGGTGGGGAAATTGTGGGGACGACCGTCGCCAACACGCCCAATACTTTTTTGTGTACCCAACAGGAATACGGCGACTTTATTCTCGAATTGGAATTGAAAGTAGCGAACGAAATGAACTCTGGTATCCAGTTTCGTAGTCTTTCTAGTCCCGACTATAGAAACGGACGAGTGCATGGCTACCAAATGGAAGTGGACCCTTCCGAAAGAGCTTGGTCGGGCGGCATCTTCGACGAAGCTCGTAGAGGTTGGCTCTATATTCCGAGCATTAATACAAAAAGCAAACAAGCCTTCCAGCATGGTCAGTGGAATAAATACCGTATTGAAGCAATTGGTAATACCATCAGAACTTGGATAAACGATGTGCCCATTACGCATTTGATTGATGACTTGACAGCACGAGGGTTTATTGCCCTACAAGTCCACAGTATTCGGGAAGGGCAGCCAGCGGGTACGCAGATTCGGTGGCGCAATATTCGCATCCAAACGGAAAATCTCCAACCTCGTCCGATGGACAAAACCCCCGTTATCAATAACGTACCCAATCATTTATCGGCACAGGAAAAAGCGCAAGGTTTTGAGTTGCTATTTAATGGTAAGGATTTTACGGGTTGGCGGGGCGTTTACGCCAAGCAAATGCCGACCAAACGCTGGGCCGTGGTGGATGGAGCGATGCAAGTTGGTTCTTCCGACGGGTCGGAAACGGGCAATGACATTGTGACCACCGACGAATACGGTGCTTTCGAGTTGGTATTCGATTTTAAGTTAAGCGAAGGAGCTAATTCGGGTATCAAGTATTTTGTCGATGAAAGTTACGATTCGGGAGGCAAATCGGGTATTGGTTTAGAATACCAAATCCTTGATGATGAGCGACATCCCGATGCGAAACTAGGCGTGGTGGGTAATCGTACTTTGGCGAGTTTGTACGATTTAATCCCTTCAGAAAAATTGCCTAAGCGTTATCAGCGAAAAATTGGGGATTGGAATCGAGGGCGCATCGTCGCTTATCCGAATAATGTCGTACAGTACTGGCTTAACGGCTTTAAGGTCTTGGAATTTGAACGTAAGTCCAATATCTTCAAGGCACTAGTCGCTCGGAGTAAGTACGCAAATTGGGAAGGGTTTGGCAACAAAAACGCCGGTCCGATTTTACTGCAAGACCACGGCGACGAAGTGAGTTTTAGAAGTATTAAAATTAGAAAATTATAAAAAAGTTAGCTGACGTGTCGGACACTTTGGAAGTACTTGACACGTAAATTCAAAAAAATAATATGACTACTAGAAGAAGTTTTTTAAAGAAAAGTACCGTAGCAGGACTGTCTGCCCTCGCTATGCCCGCCGCCAGCTACGCTAGAATTTTAGGAGCTAACGACCGCATCAACGTCGCCTTCATGGGCTTGGGGCGTAGAGTACCCGCTTATTTCGACAGTCTAAGAAAAAAGCACAATAGCCACCTTTTATATTTGTGTGATGTCAAAAAGAGTCAGGTAGCTAAGACCCAAAATAGACTAAAAGCAATCATTGACTATCAGCCAAAAGTGGAGGAAGACATTCGGATTATTTTGGAAAACAAAGACTTAGATGCCGTCTTTGTGGCAACACCCGACCATTGGCACGCCCACGCTACTTCCATGGCCTTGGATGCGGGCAAACATGTGTACGTGGAAAAACCCTGTGCCCACAATCCTAAAGAAGGGGAAATTATGGTGGCTCGACAAGCTGCTACGGGAAAAATGGTGCAAATGGGCAACCAGCAAAGGTCGGCGCCGCACAGCATCGAAATCATTAAAGCCATTCACGAGGGCGCCATCGGCAAACCCTACAAAGCCATTGCTTTCTACAGTAATGGTAGGGGAGAAGTACCCCACCAGATAAAGCAAGCTCCGCCCGCTGATTTGAATTGGGATTTGTTTCAAGGGCCTGCTCCAAGACAGGATTATTTTCACGATATTTGGAATTATAATTGGCATTGGTACGGTTGGAAATGGGGAACAGCGGAGTCGGGTAATAATGCGATTCACGAACTCGACATCGCACGGTGGGCATTGCAAGTAGATTTCCCCGACCACGTTAGCGTCAATGCTAGTAAAAAACACTACCAAGACGACGGCTGGGAAATGTACGATAGCATGTACGCTACCTATACATACGGCGAGAACAAAGAAATTCACTGGGACGGCAACAGTCGAAATGGGTATAATACCTACGGTGCAGGTCGAGGAACGCTAATTTACGGTACCGAAGGCTCGGTTTTTGTCAATCGAGCACAGTACAAACTATTTGATAGAGGGGGCAAATTGATAAAAGAAAGCACAAAGACCAACGAAACGGGGGTTGCTTTGGGTGGAGCGGGAAATATGTCCACTCAACACATTGCCAATTTTTACGAAAGTATTCGGGGAAAGGCTACCCTAAATGCGCCCATTAAGGACGGTGCTAAGAGTAATCATTTAGCGCTATTGGCTAATATTTCTTACCGCATTGGGGCAGGTTTCGATGTCGATAATCAAACAGGAAACGCTTTTAACAGAGAGGCCATGCAACTATGGAGTAGAACTTATGAGACGGGATGGGAGCTTGAGTAAGTTAAGCACCAATACCATTTTACAAAAATAGTTTTAGTCTAAAATATAATAGAATAGAATAGAATAGCTGTCAGTCTGTACAGGCTGGCAGCTATTCTATTTCGTAACTACTTAGCACGCTTTTTACCATAAAGTCCATACAGCTCATATAGTTCATAAAGTTTTTTTCGAGCGGTAGTATTGACTGTTTCGAGCGGTAGTATTGACCATTTTGTACTATTTAAGCGTTTTTAATACAGGGTGGTAAGTAGTTACTCTATTTCAATGATGAGGGTGCTACGGTACTGACACAGATGGGCAGAATTGGAAGAAGTGCCGTTAGGTACTTCTTATCGGTAGAAAATTTTGGAGGTATTCCGTTTTCCGTTGTGCTTTTAAACATAGACGGTGTTGACATTAAAAATGTCGAAGATAGCTTTTTTTGGTGAAAGCTAATTCAATACAATGTACAATGAAGGGTTTTCTTATAGAAATGATAGCTATAAAAATGTGGTCGGTGCGCTGCACCTTTAAGGTAATTTGATATACTGAACAAGTTTGATACAAATGTGGTCGCCCCGAATGGGGCTTGGCGTCTTAGATGCAGCGCATCGACAACCTTTGTATTCACTTTTTTAAACTATTTTTCTTATCAGAGGTGCAGCGCACCGTCCACATTTGTGTGCTAACTAATTTTATAAGAAAACCCTTATGTACAATGTACGCTTTAAGGCTTACTAATTTGCCAATTGCTCTCGAACCAACCCTAGGGCCGCGGCGTTAGCACGCTTAATCAAATCTGCATACGACTGGTGTCGCTGACCATTTTTGTCCAATAACCCCTGTTTTAATAGACCTCTTGAGGAGTCGTAGGTATCTAGGTACTGGCAGTTCATATAGCCCAAAATATAAGGCGTTTTTGCTGCCTGGAGGATATAATCCGACTGTGCCTCTCCCGCCAATTGTTGGGAGGCGAACTGATGCCAAAGGGTTACAGGATATTTTTTAGTGTAAAAAGAGACCGTATGGTCACAAATCATGATGGGTTTGTCGGTTATCCGATACAGGTGGTTGAATCCTTCGACGTTGAATTCACTTTCTTCTTTTCCATATCCTGGGCCAGGTCCTTTGGCAGGGCCAGGTTGGATAGAAATGACATCGACGTATTTGGCGGCAGCTCGCAGCACAGATTCGGGGTGGTCTCCCGCAATGTACTTTTCGCCCAAAATTAGGTGATTACTATCGTATTTTTTGATGGTTTCATGCGTAATCCGATAAAGATGTTCGGCAATCACGCCCAAGAATTCCGTATCGTCGGCAATTACGTAAGGCTGGTGAAAATCAATATGGTCAAAGCGTCCGTTGCGCACCGCCTCGAAGTCCATGAAATTTAGGCCATAGGTGCGGTTAAATTGTTCGATAGTCCTATATTTTTGCTGCAAGAAATCCACGTAAGCCTTTTTCCCTGCGGCCTGCCCGTCCAGATTGCGCAAATGAGATACCCAATCTTTCAAGTGCCGATTGCGAGAAATGACGACATCCCAACGTGGCGTATCCGTCCAATAATAGCCTATTAAGAACCTATTGTCCCGATGTTCGAGGCATTTTTGTCGAATATTATCCTTTAATTGCTTGATAAAAGAGGCGTCAAAAACATCTTGAAATTCAAACCTGCTGGCAGGCAGCCAATGTGCATTGGTGGTTAAATGAATGGTGGTAAAAAACGGAAGATGTTCCTTAACAATGGCGGGTACATCTCCACCAGCAGCGTTCATATTGAAGTAGGTAATATCCTCCTTTAACCGTTTCAAGGCAAGGTCATCATCTTGGAAAGCGGCTATCTGACGGTACTTCGCATTATTGTAGGCACTCATATGATTGGTTCCCAACGGGTAGTAAGCGTGTCCATCAGGAGTGACAAAAGTGTGGCGACCATTAATTTCTGCTAGGCTAAAAAAGTCCGTTGTGGGCGCTTTGATAGTAGTCCATCCGCCGTAGGCATCGGTTTGTGCCTTCATAAAACAGGTGTAACACAACAACGATAAGACGATTGATATACGCTTTTTTTCTTTCATCTAAACCTTACCTTTTATGGTTTTTTAAAAACTGTTCCAATATTTCCATACTTTTCTGTGGAGCAACTACGTTCGCTGGATAATCGTAATAACAAAACATTTGAGGTTGTTGTTTGAATAATTCCGCTAGTTCCGTCTCCATTTTATTTGTCTGTTCGGAAATGTAATTTTGATGATTAAAAAAAACGATTTTATCGGTAGGAATATCACTAATGCTAGAGGCGTTGCCGTCAATTGGGGTAGGGGAGTGGCTATTATTTCGCCAATAAATCGAAATAGAAGGGTACTGCCGTCGTAAATCGGTATTCAGCTTTTCAAAAAAAAGGGTGTAATCTATCGCCGTGTGTTTCCCGTCTATGGGCAAGTAGGGGCGGTCCCATATCACACCTTTGAAACCAAAACTTTTAAAACACTCCTTCAATTTCTTGCGCAAAAAAGACTGCGTTTTTTCGTGAAATAAACTACTAACGGGTCCTACTTCCGTTTGCAAAATGCCACCTTTTTCATCCCGTACGGCGGTGTGCATATTTTTGATAGTAAATACGCTTGGAAAGTCATTCACGCCACCAAAAATACCGACCCACCGTTCGGGTACGAACCACGTTTCTAATCCTACTTTTTCTGCCTCTGCTAATACCAAACGAATGTTCTCGTTGGCCGCTTTGTGGTCTTGCTCTAACACATTGAGGGTAAGTATATCTGCACCCGAATCTTTAATTCGCTGCAAGTCTTCCCGTATTTGCCACGGCACAATGGTGTAGGCAAATTTGCTTTGGTAAAAACAATTGATGCGCATAAATTAGGTATATTTTTTAAGCTTTCGAGTGATGATTTCTAAAGTCTTATCGGGCGTTTCGCAACTTCTAGGGTAGTAATAGTAGGCAAATTGGTCCACGTTGGGAATGATGTCGTCTAAGTATTTTTCTAGTAGTGGATGCTCGGTCAAAATGGTGCGGAAGTTCTCAATTAGTACCATACTTTTTATCCCTTTCTCTTTGGCTTTTTCCACGTAACGAAAGCCCGTTGCGCCTTCGCCCAGCAAGTATTTTTTACCCTTTTCGGTAGCAGGTCGCTGGTCCTTTGGATAAGCACGCCCGTCCGCCCCGTAGTAGTCCAAGTGTCTTATTTCACTCGCTTTTTCCACAAAAAACTCACTCAAATAAGGGTAGGCAAAAAAGTGAATTTGTTTGTTGGGAAATTCCATTTTTATCACGTCGTTTAACGTGGAGATATATTCGCAGTAATTGGCTATGTGCAAGTCGAGTGGATTATCGTAAGGGGAAGCAGCGACTTTTTCGGCACTCAACGCCGCTTTTCCTTTCGGTGCAAAGTCCAATTGGTAGGCCTTCGGTTCGTCCCACATCACGCCGTCCAAATCGAAGCGCTGAAAAGCTTCTTTTAGTTTGCTCGTAAAAAATTCAAACACTTCGGGGTAATAAATACTACAAATCGGACCCGAACTGTGGAAATAGGGCTTACCATCTGCTTTCAAACTCCACGTCTGCGGATTTTTAGCGGCAAACAGACTCGGTGCTTTAGGCGCCCCCGCAAAAATACCCGCCCAGCGAGAGGTGACGAACAGCACTTTTAGCCCTCGGTCGTGCGCCGTACGCACGATGGTTTCGATGTTGCGGGGCGCATTACTAAAATCTGTTTCGGATAGGGCAATGGTGATGGCGTGACTACCGTGGTCGGCCATCCAATCCATGTCGGCGGCGATGTGCTTGGGATTGAAGTGCCAAGTATTCGCTCGGTAGTAGAGGTTGTTGATGAAGGTTGGCTTTTTGGAAATTAGGGCAGTTGTTTTTCCGCTGGCGCATCCCAATAGGGTAGCACCGACAAGGCCTGCGGCGGTGGTTTTGGTAAAGTTTCTACGGTTCATAAATACTAGATACTTTTAATTAAGGTTGCTTTTCGCACCCAATCGGCGTCAAATTCCACGCCCAACCCAGATTTAGTTGGAATCGAAATACGTCCATTTTTGGGTTGCAAGGTGGTATCTGCCACTACGGGCACTTGGTCGTCGTTCCCTTTAAATTCTTGGTGCGCTCCAATGTTGGGCGTACAACTCGCAAAGTGCATCATGTATAGAAAGCCAAGCCCACGTCCTGAAATGTGAGGCGTGCAGTCAATCCCAAGGAGGGCGGCCATTTTGGCAATTTTTTTACAACGTACCCAACCGCCGTGTATCAAAATATCGGGTTGGACGACCTGTAATGCCCGATTTTCGAGGAGCCACATAAACTGGCGAGTACTGGCTTCTTCTTCGCCGCCTGCGATGGGAATATCGAGCGCATCCGCCACAGCTTTAGTTTCTTCGTAGTGGTCAAACCGACAAGGTTCTTCAAAAAACGCCACGTTGTGTTCCTGTAAAATTTGACCCGTTCGAATGGCTTCTTCAACGGAGTAGCTGCCGTTGGCATCGCTGTAAATGGTCACGTCGTCGCCCAATTCACGGCGTAAGGCTGGAATCAACTGGCGGTCGCGGGCATCACTAAAATCAGTGGTGTGCATACGTGCGCCGAGGCGAAATTTGATGGCCTTCGCTCCACTTTTGTCAATTAGCTTTTGCATATGGGCCACTTCTTCCATCGCCGAATTTTCACGGTTGCCGCTGGCGTAATAAATATCCACCTCTTCTCGCACCCGCCCACCCAATAATTCTCCAATGGACTGCCCAGCGATGCGCCCCAGCATATCCAAGACGGCAATTTCAGTGTAAGCAACCGACACCCAAAAGGCAAAACCCTGCCATTTATAATTCAGCTTTTGGAGGTAAATTTGTTCCAGCATGGCATCCCAATTGCGTACATCCTGTCCCTCAATCAAGGGCGCAATCATGCGGTAGAAAATAGGATAAATGATGCGGGCCAAACGTGGTTTGAGCGATGCGATGCCCACTGCGCCGTCTTTGCTGGTGGCCTTGAGGAAATAGTGTTTTTTATTTTGGTAAAATTCGAGGCGGTCTAAAACGACGGGTGCGGTCAATTTTTCGGTTTGTACCACGGGCGCGCGGTCAATGGCTTTGAACTGTTCCAGCAAGTCGCTTTCTGACCATATCTTTTTAGTTTGAGATATTGGTTTTGCACAATTTGACAATAATAAGGTACTGCCAATGCCTACGGTGCCTGCTTTTTTTAAAAAATTTCGACGATTTTTCACGAAACTAAAGACGTTTGAGGACTACGTTTCACTTACACCAATTGGCTCATTTGTCCGTTTTCCAAAAAAAGTGTTCCTCTTGTATTTATCCACCAGTTATTTGTCTGATTTAATCAAAAAAGAAACGGGTAAAACCGTCAAAGAGCACGTGCCTTTGCACTTGATAGGCTTGGCAAAAAATGAATAATTGACCACCAATAAATTCATTGGCGAAGTGGCACACACCCTCGGATTTGACTATCCGCAATATTTTAGTCGGTTGTTTAAGGCGAAGGTTGGGATGTCGCTACGGATTTTTATAAACGTGCCGATACACATCGCTCAAAAAGCGCATGCCAAAAGAGGTCGAAATATCTCGAAAAATCACCTTGATACGGCCTTTTTTGCTACCTTTTTGTCGAATTTCTAGATAACCACCCGCCAAGTTCTCGTCGGCGTGGTCGATAGGGTACTGGTTCGCCAAGGTAAACTGCAAAGCCGCTTTTATATTTTCTTCAAAAGCGGGATTGCCCAGTTCGTGCAAGCGCAGCCATAAGATGCCCGCAAAGCTAGTGGCCGAACCACAAGGAGACCGCTTGTCGAAAGTGCCATCGGTGAAACTGTTATAATAAATCATGCCGTTGTCTTGTTGAATACGAGCGAGTGCTTTGGCCGTTTCGGTGGCGGCATCGAGGTATTTTTTATCCTTCGTTAAATCGTAGGCTTCCACCAAAGCCTCGGCGTTCCAAGTATTAAAGCGACCGTGAATTTTGCCCGTTTTGGGGTCATTGGGTTCAAATTCCATCCACCAACCATTGTCGGACTGGGTATCGACCAAGCCGTCGCAAATTTCCAAAAAAGCATCCAAGTAGTGTTGTTCGCCCGTGTGTCGGTACATGTCACCCCACAAATAGCCTTCGGCATTGGGACGGGCCATGTGGCGAATGTTAAAGGGCAATCCTTGATGCTGTCGATGTGGGCTGCGGTCTTTCCAAATTTCGCCCGTTTCGCTATCGACAATATTATAGCTTAGGCGCTCTTCGGGCAGGTATAAATTATCCAGAATCCATTTACCCGCCGAAGTCGCTACGTCTGCGTATTTTTTGTCTTTGGTGACATCGGTCAAATCGAACAAACCAGGTGTACCGTCCGCTACGGTGGTCGTGTTTATCAATTTGCCCAATTTGCCACCGTGCGCTGCATTGACGTAACCCGCCAAATGGTGTCCTTCGGGATAAGCCCGACTGACCCACCAATCGCCCGCCCGTCGAGCGTGAAATAAGGCTTGTTCGTTATTGGTGACGGCATAAGCAGTCAATAGTCCTTGAATTAGTTGCCCCGTGTGCCACATGGCTTCGTACTCCTCCCAAGTACCGCTGACCATTTCGTAATCGCAATTGGACTTACCATTTTCGTCTAAAATGGCTTTGCCCCCGTGTTGGATGGCCAACTCCAAAGAGTTTTTGATGGTTTCTTTATAATCTTCCGATAAAAATAGTTGCTTAGTTTGGGCACAAGCGATCACGGAAAAAGCCAACACTAAGAAGGTAACTCGTTGAGAAATAGACATCGTTGTAGTTGTAAAATTTGAATGATTCTAATCTTACTACATAGACGAAGAGATGGGGTGCACTACTGACAAAAAGCAAAATTAAAGGTCTTACAACTCTATAGCTTGCCAACACACATTACTTAACATAAATATCATTATGGGCAGAATATTATTTTGTTAAAATTAAATATAATTACAAAAATTTTGAAAAATAAATTCTATTGGGACTAACGCTACTACTTGACCGCCATCTTCCAATCTCGAATACACTGCCTCGCAGCATCTAACAAATCGGTCCGTTCGGCTGATACTTCCATGCCTTTTAGTAATTTTTTGATGGAAATATAGCGAGTGTACCAATCAATGTAAACCGCCTCCTCGACGAACCCGCTTAACCATGCTAAATATTTCTCCGTTGCTAATGTCGAGTGTTCTGCCAAGTGATTCTTTGCCCAAGCGAGACTTTCCGATTCCATCCATTCGTACTTATCTTGGTCGGTTATTTTATTGCCAATCAGCAAATCAATCAAGTACGTATTGTGTCGATTTAACTCAATGGTCGCTATTTTAGATTCCGATGTTTTCTTTAGTTCAAATTTGGTAACGGCTCTACCCAAATCAAAGTACATATATTTACTGTCATCGGGAAAATTCCTGTCAAACCAATTTAAGTATCTATTAGTCTGTTTGTAATCTCCCAATTCAAAATATAACTCCGCTATGGCGTACCTAAAGCCACTGCCATCATGATAGGCTTTGAAGGTAGCTTTTTCTTGGCGCAATGCTTTTTTGTACTTTTCGATTTTTCGTAGAATCTGATTTTTCTTGGCCGTCGTCAATTTGTCAGACAATTTAATTAAGAAATTAAGGATTTGAGCAATGAGATATTCCTTTGTTATGACGGTAATATAAGGAGAATTTTATTCCCAAAATAACTACGCCAATATTAGAAATTAATTGCGGTAGAGATACATCGCCTTAAAAAATAAGGACTTTAATCAAGTGAAATTGTAAATATATCCTATTTTTTGACCAATTTTACCCTAATTT
>JBCCQK010000062.1:0-24237 GCA_039024375.1 Bacteroidota bacterium | reverse complement strand
TTTACTGCTAAAATGGGCTATACTGGTAAATTAAAATCACTAAAATGACAGACCCAATCGCGGATTATTTGACGCGGATTCGAAATGCCCAAACTGCAGGGCACAAAATCGTTTCTATTCCTGCCTCTAATTTGAAGAAAAGTATCACTGAAATCTTATACGACCAGGGATACATCCTAAAATATAGGTTTACTGACGAGGGGAAGCAAGGTACCATCGATGTGGCCTTGAAGTACGACCCAGCTACAAAGAAGCCAGTTATCCAAAAACTTGGCCGTATCAGTAAACCCGGTTTACGAAAATATGCTAAGGCTGACGCAATTCCTAGAATCATTAACGGTTTAGGTATTTGCATTGTATCTACCTCTAAAGGTCTAATGACCGATAAGCAGGCTCGTAATGAGAATGTGGGAGGAGAGTTACTTTGCTATGTGTATTAATTTTTCTGGAAATCGCTTCTAGAAAACCTTTTCAAGTAATTATGAAAGGTAAACCGATGATTTTCAGTTTGTTTTTCAGTATCATTAATTGTCTAATATTTGAGTCATGTCTAGGATAGGTAAATTACCAATAAATGTTCCAGCGGGAATTGAAATTAATGTGAGCAAAGGGAACTTAGTAATCGTCAAAGGCCCTAAAGGTGAGTTGTCTCAGCAAGTTGCCCCCGATTTGGGCGTCGAAATGGAAGATGGCGTGTTGACGGTAACTCGACCAACCAACCAAAAGCGTCACCGTGCGCTTCACGGACTTTATCGTTCGCTAATCAACAATATGATTGAAGGTGTTTCTACAGGTTACACCAAGCAATTAGAACTAGTCGGTGTAGGTTATAGAGCGAGCAATACAGGAAATCTTTTAGAATTATCTTTAGGATATTCTCACCCCATTATGTTTTATATTCCATCCGATATTAAAGTGGAAACTAAAACGGAGAAAGGTAAGAATCCACAAGTTATTTTAACTGGTATTGACAAGCAGTTGATTGGCCAAGTTGCCGCTAAGATTCGTTCTTTCAGAAAGCCAGAGCCTTACAAAGGTAAAGGTGTTAGATTCTTGGGTGAAGAAATCCGAAGAAAAGCGGGTAAAACTGCGGGTAAGTAATTGCTTACAAAGTGAGATTATAAAGAGGTAGGAAGATTTATTCTAGTATCAATCAATTGTCTTCTAAAAGTATATATGAGGTGGTTAGTACTGATTGTTGAATCTCTCTTCTCTCAATTTCGACTTGTCGAAGTGGTCTCTAATCCCTATTTTCAAAAACATTAATAGTAGCTGGTCAGCAATCAGCTAACTGCAAAATAGTTTAAACATGAAACTCACAAAAGCAAACCGTCGCCGACGGATTCACAATAGAGTTAGAAAAAAAATCCAAGGTACGCCTAGCCGACCTAGATTAGCGGTTTACCGAAGTAACCGTGCTATTTATTGTCAATTGATTGACGATTTAAATGGCCACACCATTGCGTCTGCCTCTTCCATGGAAGAAGCCTGTAAGACAGATGGTAACAAGACTGAACAATCTAAAGTGGTAGGAAAAGTGTTGAGTGACCGAGCCAAAGTCAAAGGTATCGAAACAGTAGTTTTTGACCGAGGTGGTTACTTGTACCACGGTAGAGTAAAGGCATTAGCTGAAGGTGCTCGCGAAAATGGATTGAAATTCTAGATAAAAAAATCTTAACTAATTTGTCAACGCTGCTGCTTCCTTGCGAAGCCAATTTTGACAATCATAAATTAGCATAATGGCAAAAAGGACTGATAATCGGGTCAAAGCTGCTGAAACAGAATTAAAAGAAAAGTTAGTTAACCTTAATCGTGTTGCGAAAGTGACCAAGGGGGGTAGAACTTTCAGTTTCGCAGCAATCGTGGTAGTAGGAGATGGTGAAGGTACTGTTGGACACGGTCTTGGAAAGGCACGTGACGTCTCAGAATCTATCGCAAAGGCAGTTGACGACGCTAAGAAGAATTTAATCAAAGTACCCATCTTGAACGGTACCATTCCTCACGAGCAGAAAGGAAAGTACGGTGCGGGGAAAGTATTGGTGAAGCCAGCCGCCGATGGTACGGGAGTTATTGCTGGTGGTGCGATGCGTGCGGTTTTGGAAATTGCGGGTGTTCAAAATGTATTGGCCAAGTCAATGGGGTCTTCTAACCCACACAACGTGGTCAAGGCGACAATTGATGCGCTCAAGAAATTACGTTCTCCAGCAGAAATTGCTAAGACTAGAGGTATCTCTTTAGAAAAGCTATTCGAAGGATAAATGATGGTGACGGTAGATAGAAAGCTACTGTTGGTACAATCAATTTCTGATAGACCTTATTTTTTCTATATATTTGTTTAGCATTTTTGGATAGGTTCCACTACGGTGGTATTTAGTTATCTATTAAATGGTAAGCGACTAAACCATTTATCATGGCAAAGGTAAAAGTCACCCAAGTAAAAAGTGGTATTGACCGCTCAAAGCGGCAAAAAGCAACTTTGCAAGCATTGGGATTGAGAAAAGTGAACCAAACTGTCGTTCACGAATTGACGCCTCAGATTCAGGGGATGATTAATAAAGTGGCTCATTTAGTAGAAACTACGGAAGCCTAATTCAAACTAATTTTTCGCTTTTTCGGTATTAAACGATACATTTAGTCGAGTTTAAATGCCAAACGAGTAATAAAAAAGATAATATCTGCCTTAATCAGCTAAATTATTTTTATCTTACGATAATTCACTACAAGCTGATTTAAGAGATATTGTATATCAAAGAAAAGTAACATGGAATTACATACTTTAAAACCAGCAGCGGGTTCTACTAAAAAGAGCAAGAGAATTGCTAGAGGACAAGGGTCAGGACGAGGTGGCACTTCTACAAGAGGTCACAAAGGAGCTAAGTCTCGGTCGGGCTGGAAAAGCAAAAGAGGATTCGAAGGTGGACAAATGCCTTTACAAATGCGACTACCCAAGCGAGGATTCAAAAATCCGAATCGGGTAGAGTACGTACCGTTTAATCTAGGTCGATTGCAAGCTATTGCCGATAAATATAATTTGTCTGCTATCACCGTTGAAAACTTAGTAGAAAACGGTTTAGCTAGAAAAAATGACCGAATCAAAATCTTGGGTGGAGGAGAACTTTCTTCCAAGTTAGACGTAACAGTACATGCAATTTCGGCGGGTGCAAAAGCAGCCGTTGAGGGTAAAGGAGGAAATGTTAATCGTGTTTAAATCTGATTCATGAAAAAGGTTTTTGATACCCTAAGGAATATCTGGAAAATAGAAGAGCTGCGCAAGCGCATTCTATTCACTTTAGGCATCTTGTTGGTGTTCCGTATTGGTTCTTTTATTGTTCTGCCTGGGGTTATTCCATCCGTCCTAGAAAATGCTACTTCGTCTAATACGGGTGACTTGCTAGGATTAATCAACGTTTTTACGGGTGGGGCGTTTAATAATGCTGCGATATTTGCTTTGGGTATTATGCCTTATATTACCGCATCGATTATTATTCAATTAATGGGTTTCGCTGTCCCTTATTTCCAAAGACTTCAACAAAAAGAAGGGGAGTCTGGCCGAAAGAAAATCACGCAAATCACTCGTTTGTTAACCGTAGCAATCACCTTAGTACAAGGTGGTGGTTACTTGACGTACATTCAGAGCCAAGGTGCCGTTGACCCTAGTATTCCCAAAGGAATCTTTTGGTTAGCGAATATTATCATCCTTTCTACGGGAACTATCTTTGCCATGTGGTTGGGTGAAAAAATCACTGATAAAGGAATCGGAAACGGTATATCTTTATTAATTACAATTGGTATTATTGCGACTTTACCCGTTGCCCTTGTATCAGAATTTACGTTACAATTGAGTAGTGGTAGCCCAATCGTTTTCATTATTGAATTGGTGGCGCTGTTCTTAGTAGTGATGGTAACGGTGTTATTGGTACAAGGAGTACGTAAGATTCCGATTCAGTTTGCTAAGCGAATGGTCGGTAGAGGGGCTAACTCTATGCCCGTAGCTGGTGCAAGAGATTACATTCCTTTGAAAGTAAATGCGGCGGGTGTGATGCCTATCATCTTCGCACAAGCCTTAATGTTCTTGCCAGCAACGGTAGCACAGTGGGCGATTGGTGACGAAGCTACTGCGAGTACAGCTATGCAAGAGTTGATGAATCCATTTTCGTTGACCTCTAGTATTTTGACTTTTGTATTAGTGGTATTATTCACTTACATCTATACCGCCTTATTGGTCAATCCAAAGCAATACGCCGAATACTTGAAGCGACAAAACGCTTTCATTCCAGGGATTAAGCCCGGAAAGCCGACGGCTGATTTCATTGATACCATTACCACTCGAATTACCTTTTGGGGGTCTATCTTCATCGGATTAATCGCTATCTTACCAGCGGTTGCCGTTGGTTTTGGTATTAACGTTGCTTTTGCCATTTTCTTCGGTGGTACCTCTTTATTGATTTTGGTAGCGGTAGTACTGGATACCCTACAACAAATCGAAAGTCATTTGTTGATGAGAAAGTACGACGGTTTAGTGAAGTCTGGAAAGCTACAAAGTAGAAGTAGAATGCAAGGGATTGGCGCCAGCATGTAATCATGGCAAACAATCCAGAAATATACTTGTTAAAAATATAAACCCAATTACCAGTAGAAGTTTTCTACTGGTAATTTTTTTATTTAGTGAATCAATTTTTCGAATAAAAATATCAATCAAAATTAGCAAGCGTGGCAGCAGAAAAGAAAAAGAACGTCGTCTATAAAACGGATGAAGAAATAGAATTAATCCGCACAAATTGTTTATTAGTTTGTAAAGCATTAACCCTAGTGGCCGAAATGATTGGTCCGGGCGTATCGGGTCGAAAGATTGACGAACAAGCGGAACAGTTGATTCGGGACCACGGTGGTGTACCCGGATTCAAAGGGTTGTACGATTTCCCTGCTACTTTGTGTGTGTCTGTTAATAATCAAGTAGTACACGGAATTCCATACGAGCAGGAGTTCAAGGATGGTGATATTGTTTCCGTGGATTGTGGCGTTTATATGAATGATTTCTACGGAGATGCTGCCTATACTTTTCCAATCGGTGACGTAGAGGAGAAAGTGATGGAACTATGTCGAGTAACCAAAGCGTCGCTATACTTAGGTATTGAACAAGCAGTGGTCGGTAAGCGTATGGGAGATATAGGGTATGCTATTCAGCAATATACCGAACGCAAGCACCGCTATGGAGTGGTCAGAGAGTTGGTAGGCCACGGAGTAGGGCGGATATTGCACGAAGGCCCTGAAGTACCTAACTACGGACGAAGAGGAAAGGGGATGGTCATGAAAGACGGTTTGGTCATTGCCATCGAACCGATGATTAATTTAGGTAAGAAAGACGTAAAGTCCTACGAAGATGGTACGGTCATTACTAAAGATAAAAAACCATCTGCACATTACGAGCACACCGTAGCTGTTCGAAGAAACAAAGCAGATATTCTGTCGAATCATGCCCCCATCGAAGCTGCTATTTTAAAGAATCCCAATGTCAAAGAGGTAGCTAGTATATTAGAACTGGTTGCTTAGGCTTGTTAGTGACTAGTGACTAGAAACTAGTGACTAGTTCGGTCAACGTCTAAACTAGTATCTAGAAACCAATATCTAGTAAAGCCAACGTCTTATCTAGTATCCAGAAACCAGCATCTAGCAAAAACGTCTAAACTAGTCACCAATAACTAGTCACTAGCCACTAATAAAACACATTTTAACAAGATACACCAAGTTTTTTCCAAGGTAGGACTGGAAAAACAGTTAGAATTTCGTATCTTTGCACTCGCAAAATTTGGATATGGCAAAACAAGGCTTAATAAAGCAAGATGGAATTATAGATGAAGCGTTGTCTAACGCTATGTTTAGAGTGCGTCTTGAAAACGGACATCAGATTGTAGCAACTATTTCTGGAAAGATGAGAATGAACTATATTCGAATCTTACCAGGGGATAAAGTAGCGGTCGAAATGTCTCCTTACGATTTAACCAGAGGTAGAATCATTTACCGATACAAATAGGAAAATGGGTGGATGTTTGTCCACCTAGATTATACAAAATTGATAAATCCGAAATTGGAAGTGGTAAAGATAAGTTTATCTCATTTCCCGTTCTCGGAGGTATCTCAGATTTAACTATTATGAAAGTTAGAGCTTCTATCAAAAAACGGTCTGCGGATTGCAAAATCGTTAGAAGAAAAGGAAAGATTTATATCATTAACAAGAAGAACCCTAAGTTCAAGCAGCGTCAGGGGTAATTCATTACCACGCCGTTCGAAACCCTCTATTTAACGATAGATTATTGAAACTTAAGAATTAAGATTACGCCAATTTGAAATGTATAATTGCTGATTTTTCAACACTTTTAGATTTTAAATTTTGCATTTTAAACCAGCCCGCACAGCAGTCTGGCGGGTTTTAGATTTCATTGGTTGTTTTGACGGTATAAAATAATTTTTAGTATGGCTCGAATTGCAGGTGTTGATTTACCTAGAAATAAACGAGGCGTTATTAGTTTAACCTATATTTACGGAATCGGTCCTTCCTTAGCCAAAGAAATTTTGGACAAAGCGGGAATGGATGAGAACACCAAAGTACAGGACTGGACAGACGAAAATATCCGCTCTATCACTAAAATGTTGCAAGACGATTATAGGGTAGAAGGTGTTTTGCGTTCAGAAATCCAAATGAACATCAAGCGTTTGATGGACATTGGTTGTTACCGAGGTATCCGTCACCGTAAAGGATTGCCACTTCGAGGGCAAAGAACGCAGACTAACGCTCGTACTCGTAAGGGTAAGCGTAAAACCGTCGCTAACAAGAAAAAAGCAACTAAATAATTTTCCAAACCTATGCAGATTCAGACGCTTGGTGTCGAATTTTTTAATTCAATTTCAACCGTCCATCTCGTAGCGAACCTAATTTAATTATGGCAAAGAACAGAGCATCAAAAGCTAAGAAGCGTAAGGTGAGGGTCGAACCAGAAGGTATCGTTTTCATCAAAGCTTCTTTCAACAATATTATCATTTCTATCGGTAACAAGCAAGGCCAAGTAATTTCTTGGGGTTCTGCTGGAAAAGCGGGGTTCCGAGGTTCTAAGAAGAACACACCTTACGCTGCGCAAATTGCTGCCACCGATGCTGCTAGAACTGCCCATGAAGCGGGTATGCGTTCTGCAACCGTTTTGGTCAAAGGACCAGGTTCTGGCCGAGAAGCGGCTATCCGTGCCGTTGACGCTGCGGGTATCAAAATTACCCAAATCAAAGACGTAACGCCCATTCCACACAATGGCTGTCGTCCACCTAAGAAAAGAAGAGTTTAATAGTAATTAGTAATTGGTGACTAGTAATTAGTTTTGCGTGGTTATCAAAGTCAGAATTATTCTAACTCACTATTATATTTAAAGCGTAGATAAAGTTCTGCGTTTCTATTATTTAACGGGATTCATAAAGACTTTTTAAGGAAATTGAGTCGGTCTATCAGTTAATTTTAGTAAGACACGAGTAATTGTACGATAGTTTTCGTAATGTACTCACGTTAGTTGTTAGCGAAGGCTGCTAACTGCTACTACCTACTGCCAACTCCTTTTCAACTAAGTCATGTTTATCAATCCACAGTCTATTTAAAAATGGCTAGATACACTGGACCTCGTGCGAAAAAAGCGAGAGCACTAGGAGAACCAATTTTCGGTTTTCAAAAAGCATTCGAAAGAAAAAAGTATGCTCCAGGACAACACGGTAACACACGAAGAAGAAAGCAAGGGTCTGATTACGGTGTTCAATTGAAAGAAAAGCAAAAAGCAAAATATACCTACGGCGTACTAGAGCGTCAGTTCCGCAATTTGTTTGAAACTGCCAACTCCAAGAAGGGTGTTACGGGTGAAGTCTTACTTCAATTATTGGAAGCAAGATTGGATAACACCGTATTTCGCTTAGGTATTGCTCCTACCAGAAGAGCGGCCCGGCAGTTGGTTTCTCACCGGCACATTACTGTAAATGGCGTTGTTACAAATATCCCTTCTTGCCAATTGAGAGCGGGCGATGTAGTTGCGGTCAGAGGAAAATCTCAAGGACTAGAAGTGGTAAGAGATTCCGTTGCGGGTAACAAAGCGGAAGTAAAGAAATTTGGATGGTTAGAGTGGAACGCCGATAAGATGCAAGGTAAGTTCATGGCTTACCCAGACAGAGAGCAAATTCCAGAAAAAATTAACGAACAGTTAATCGTCGAATTATATTCTAAGTAATTATCGAATTCTTCAAGTCGTGACACGGTGGTTTTCATTGAAAAATGGAGGCGTAACACGGTGTCACGATTTGTGCGTTTTATACTTTTCTTTGAAGATTCGGATGTATGGTTGGCAACTAGACCACTAGTCACTAATCACCATTCACTTTCAATCATTTTACCATCCTATCAAAGCTAAAAGGTTATGAGTATATTAAGTTTCCAGAAGCCAGATAAAATTGTTATGCAGAAGTCGGATGACTTCGAGGGGGTATTTGAGTTCAAACCATTAGAGCCAGGCTTTGGACAAACCATCGGTAATTCACTGCGTAGAGTATTGCTATCTTCTTTGGAAGGTTTTGCGGTTTCTGCGATTAGAATTGCGGGTGTGGACCACGAATTTTCTACCGTGAAGGGCGTTGTAGAAGATGTAGTGGATATCATCTTAAACTTGAAGCAAGTTCGATTGAAGCAATTGCTTGCTGACGAAAATATTACTACCGAGAAAATATATTTGACCATTAGCGGTCGAGAAGAATTCAGAGCGGGGGACATCGAAGAGCACACTAACGTGTTCAAGGTAATGAATCCCGATTTGGTTATTTGCCACATGGAGCCATTCGTTTCTTTGGAAATTGAGTTGACCATTTCTAAAGGTCGTGGTTACCAACCGGCTGAGGAAAATTTGCCCAAAGATGCGCCCATTGGCGTTGTTCCCGTTGATGCTATTTATACGCCCATCAAAAATGTTGCGTACAAAGTATCTAATACACGGGTTGAGCAAAGAACGGATTACGAATTGTTAACCATCGAAGTTAAGACCGACGGTACGATTCACCCCGAAGATGCTATTAAAGAGGCTTCTCGGATTTTGATTCAACACTTGATGTTGATTACTGATGAAAACATCACGTTTGACGATGCTTCTACGAGAGAAGAAAATATTGTAGATGAGCATATCCTTCACATGAGAAAGTTGTTGAAAACTTCTTTGGAAGACTTAGACCTTTCTGTACGGGCCTACAACTGTCTGAAGGCGGCAAAAATCAATACGCTGGGCGAAATGGTTCGCTACGATACGCACGAATTATTGAAGTTTAGAAACTTCGGTAAGAAGTCGTTGGTAGAAATCGAAGAATTACTACAAGACAAAGGACTTACTTTCGGTATGGACTTGTCAAAATATAAATTAGATGAAGACTAGGAACTGGGTGCTGGATGCTAGATACCGGTTGTTTTACATGAGTAAAGGCCAGTATCTAGTATCCAGAGACTAGTATCTAGTACTCATTGTGGTTATTTTGGTTAGCAAAAACACCAAATTGCCACGAAGTTCACCATTTTTTCAATCTCACAGGAAAGGGAAAACCTGTCTATTCAGAAAATCCTGTTATCCTGTTTAACTAATTGTCATGAGACACGGTAAAAAGTTTAACCACTTAGGCAGACAAAAGGGACACCGTAAGGCCCTGCTTAAAAACCTCTCTATCGCATTGATTACGCACAAGAGAATCAATACGACTTTGGCCAAAGCGAAAGCATTGCGCGTACACTTAGAGCCACTTATTACTAAATCAAAAGTGAATACAACGCACTCTCGTCGGGTTGTTTTTAGCTATTTGCAAAATAAATATGCCGTACAAGAATTGTTCGACGTGATTTCGGAAAAAGTAGCAGCTAGACCGGGCGGTTATTTACGAATCATTAAGACGGGCTTCCGAAAGGGAGACGCAGCGGAAATGGCAATGATTGAATTTGTGGATTTCAACGACGTATTCACCAACGCTAAAACTGGTGAAGAGACGGGTAGAAAAAGACGGCGTTCTCGAAGAAGTGGTAAGAAGAATATGGGAACTACGGAAACAGTTGCTGAAACTACGGAAGAGGTAACTGATACTAGCGAAGAAGAAAATACAGAAGCATAAAGCGTGCTTTACTAAGTTATATCCAAAAGAGGCGATGCTGTTTTCAGTGTCGCCTTTTTTATTGGTAGTTATTCACCACTAATTTCTTTACGGTAAAAACGGAGTAAGTTCTCAAAAGGCACATTAGAGGGAGATTCCTTCAGAGAATCTTTCTCCTTTACCGACTAAAAAATGAATCTCGAAAGCATTCGGGATGAAAGAATTTCCCTTTATCGCTCCCATTTTGAGAACTTACAAAACGGAGTGCTAATTGGTTACAAAAAGATTCAAAAAGTAAAAAAATGCCCACCTACATCCTCTATAAACCCTTCAATATGCTATCCCAGTTCACCAAAGAAGTACCGCAACACATCACCTTAGCCGATTTAGACTTCAATTTTCCCAAAGATGTGTACCCCGTCGGCCGCTTAGACGCCGATAGCGAAGGACTCCTACTACTAACGAACAATAAACAGTTAAACGCCCAACTACTAAACCCCAAATCGAAGCAACCCAAAACCTATTACTTGCAAGTAGAAGGCCAGCCAACCGACGCCGACCTAACGCCTTTGAGAAAAGGCATACCAATAAAAATCAAAGGAAAAACGCATCTGACCCGACCCGCCAAAGTAGCCATTTTACCAACCATCCCCGATTTACCACCCAGAAATCCCCCCGTGCGCTTTCGAAAAACGGTCCCCGATACGTGGCTAGAAATCACGCTGACCGAAGGAAAAAACCGACAAGTGCGGAGAATGTTTGCCGCCATTGGTTTCCCCGTTCTACGTTTAGTAAGAGTTCGATTAGCAGGATTTGAATTGGGAAAAGGAAGTTTGAAGGAAATGGTGTCGGGACAAGTAGTAGAATTGGAAAAGTTTTTACAATAGCAATAGTAATAACGGTCAATGGGTTATGAGAGTCGAAGTAAATAATGATAAGAAAACGCTTCCAAATAGGAAATGGTCCATACTACCGCTCGAAACGGTCAATGCTGCGCTCGAAAAAAAACTTTATGAACTCTATGAACTGTGTGTCCTTTATGGTAAAAAAATGGCTACAAGAAGACGCTCTCAAATAGGAAATGGTCAACACTCCGCTCGAAAAAAAACTCTATGCACTCTATGAACTGTGTGTCCTTTATGGTAAAAAAAAACTGCTAAATTGCTACCCATCACCCCACGTAGCTTTGCCGCCGCACCAACGTATAAAAATCATTCTCCAAAGCCAAATACCCATAATCGTACACAAAATAGTACCGATTCCCGTTCTTCGTCTCGTAAATATTCGTAAAATAAGTAAAATTAAAACCTTTAGAAAGGAGCCTATGCTTAGGTACTTTAGCCTTACCATCGGGGTTCAAATCGGCCAGAATTCGGCGATTTTTTCGAAGTATATTATTAATATTCCGAACCACATTAATGGCATCCCGATTGAGTTTATTATTGGCCGCACTACGGCAACTTGGCGTGCAATATTTTTTATCAGCGCGTCCGTGAAACGTCGTCCCACACTCTAAGCATTGTTTTTTCATAGTACTATAAAAGGTGTATTTTCTTTGATTTTTATTCCAAAACTGCCCCAATTTGCAAAAAAAATGCCAATTCTTCCCACAAATAGTGGAATTTGATGCCTTAAAGTACTAATTTTATAGTTCCTTACGGAATATCTCATCAATTTTGTTTTTTTACAACCTACAAGTTTAGAATTACCAAACCCTTCGCTATTTAAGGACACCTTGCAATTACAGCGGGTTAATGCTATTGTTGATTAACCCAGTTTATGATGTACGAACCATTTCAATCCATTGAAATGTGGCAGCCCCTACTTTACTAGTTTACAGAAGTCCGAATTCCTATCACCTCTCTAGAACTTTCCCACTACCGATTTTAAGTGACTTTCCCACGGGAGAGCCAAAAAAGCTATGGCAATTATTAACGTATAGAGAATCCATCAAATCATTCTAGGTCCTATCTTTATGGTAAGAACAAATTGTTGATTTTGAGGTATTTACGGGTTGGTAATTGTCCATTTATTTTTTCTCAAAAACACAATTTAAATTTCTGATGAGCAACAATTACCATTCTTCAAGGTGGGACCCCGCTTGGGTGCCATCGAAAAACACTTTTTTCTCTTCTTCGGTGGTGTATTCGCCGCCCAATTCCTTTTCTTTTTATTGTAAGACGTTGCTGCTGGGGCTGTTGCTTTGGGGTGGGATTGTGGTGGTGGGGACTGCGCAGGTTTCTGCGGGTGGCCCTTACGGACCTGTTTGTAAAAATGGAACCGACGTTACGCTTATCGGTAGTCCTGCTGGCGGAATGTGGACGTCGACGCATACCTTCACACCAGCAACTGGATTTAATAACGGTGGAACTACTACCGCAGTTTTTGACCCTTCCTCTGTTCCACCTGGTACTTACACTTTTACCTATACAGTAGGTTCGGATATGGCATCTACAAATATTATTGTTAATGCTGTTCCAGTAGTTGGAGCTGGGGGTACAGCGGGCGATTATGGAACTGTTTGTGAGGACGCTACGGATGTCGTTTTGGTAGGAAGTCCAGTGCCAACTGGCGCCCAGAGAGGTATCTGGACAGGTTCGGGCACCGGGGTGACGGACCCTATTAATACCGATGCTAATGCGGTCTTTGACCCGAGTGGAAACAGTGGCGTACAACGATTCGACTACACTTTTACCGATGAAAATGGTTGTAGTAATGCTGCAATGGCGATGATTGATGTGAAGAAAGCTGCTACGCTCATACCATCAAAAGATACGAGTATCTGTGCCAATTCTCCAGCTATTACACTAGCTGGAACCCCCGCTACTCCGGGTGAAGGTACTTGGGGCGGAGTTGGTCTTACCAATATCAATAAGTCTGCTGGTACGGCTACTTTTACGCCAACTGGATTGAATGGACAGGTTTCCTTGACGTACACCTACGAAGACCCTTCTGGCTGTATGGATGTTGTTTCTAGAAATATAAATGTAAATCCAGTTCCTGTAGTCAATGCTGTTCCAAATATAACTGTTTGTGCGGGGGAAACAGTCAATCCTATCAACTTTACGGGGTCATCGGTTCCTGCTACTGTGTATAACTGGTCTAGACCTAATAATGATGTCATTGGTATTAATACTTCAGGGACGGGAAATATCAATTCTTTTGTGGCTCAAAATACGGGTACTTCTGATATTGTTTCCACTATCACTGTGACTCCAACTGCTAATGGATGTTCGGGAACGTCAATTTCTTTCACTTTGAGGATTAAGCCGACGCCGGTGATAGTATTTGATGCGACTCGTCCACCAACAATGTGTAGTATGGATGATGGTGCTATCAAATTTACTGGCCTTGCAGCGAATACTAATTATACGGTCAATTACAAAAAAAATGGCACGCCTACTTCTGTATCAATTACAACTAATGGTACGGTCGGAAGCGACTCAATTATGGTAGGAGCGGGAAGCTATACTGATATTTCTGTTATTACAACTGGTAATTGTACCTCTAATATAATTGCTGGTCCTATTACCATTAGCGACCCAGCAAGTCCGACTGTCAATCAGCTATCTAATCAAACGCTATGTTATGATGGAATGCCGATATCTGTGACAGTGACAGGTAATGCAGAAAGGTATAATTGGAGTATCAATAATGGTTTTAGCTTTAGTAATACTAGTATTGTAAATACAACCATGGGAGCAATGGTCACCATTACTCCACCAACGGTCAACTCTTTTCCAGTTACTGCTACGGTTACTGTTACTCCTGAAAATACGACAACGGGCTGTATAGGAACGCCCATGACTTTTAACATTACCGTAAAGCCAACGCCTTCAGTAAATGCTATTACGAATGTTACAGCTTGTCACGGAGAAACGGTTAATGCAGTAAATTTCACGGGTTCATTAGTGGCTAACACGGTTTACAGTTGGACGAATAATACAAATATTGGACTTGCTAGCAGCGGAACGGGGAATTTACCATCTTTTATCGCATCGAATACTAGTTCTGGACCAGTAACTTCCACCATAACAGTAACTCCGTCCTTTGATGGATGTTCGGGTGCTTCGGAAACCTTTTCTATTACAGTTAATCCTAAACCTACTATTTCAATTGGTACGGTTACCAACCCAACTACTTGTGGCGGGACAGATGGCGCTATCGAAATAAAAGGGATTAATAATACAGATACTTTCAATCTATCGTACACCTTCAGCGGAGTATCCATAGATGTTATGACGAATGAAGGACCTGGGGTTGTGGATACGATGATTGAAATGCTCGGTGCAGGTAATTATTCTAATATTTTAATAAAGCAATACGAATGTGAATCAAATGCTTTGAGTCAGTCATTAAGCGACCCCAACGCACCGACCGTCGATTCCATCTCAGACCAAACTATATGCATTGGTGATTCTTCCCAAGTAGTCAATCTATCTGGTACCTCGGGAGCGACGTTTACTTGGGTAAAGCAACCTAGTAGCGATTCTTTAGCAACTTCTGGAAACTTATTAACAGGAACAGCTATGGTTCCAAAATTTGGACCTCTTTTAACAAATTATGTAAATATCGATTCCACTACAATAACAGTTACACCCACTTTAAACAGTTGTACAGGAGCGCCAGAAACATTTAAAATTTATGTTCAACCAAGAATTGACCCTGGTTCGTATGACACCGTTTGTGTCGGTGGTTCTACAGTTAATCTAACGACAAACTTAGCTTTTAGAAACGGTGAGACGGGTGTCTGGTCGGGGCCTGGCGTCACAAATGTCAATAGCGCTACGGGAACTGCCGAATTTGACCCCACAGGTTTAGAGGGTTTACAGACTCTTAATTTTAAGTTGAATGCTTCTTATGCCTGTAGTAAAACGGATACTTTTCGTACCATTTTTGTACAAGCACTCAATAACGTAGATGCTGGAATGCCCCGTAAAGTTTGCCAAGGCAGCGCTATCATTAACCTAACGGGTGTACCTAATCCCTCCGCAGGACAACTAAACTCTACGGGTACTTGGTCGGGTGATGGCATCACCGATGCTAGTGTAACCGACGCAATGGCAACCTTTAATCCTAACGGATTGAGTGGTCCCATTACCGTTTACTATCGCTACGTTGATGGAAGTACGGGATGTAGTAGAACGGACAGTACTGTTATTACTGTTACGCCCCTACCCATTGCCGATGCAGGGACGTATCCGTCTATGTGTCCGGGAGATGCAGCAATTACTGTTACGGGTGGCCCTGCATTGCGAGGAATGGGGGAAACAGGCAAATGGACAGGACCGGGCATTACAGACGCAGATGTAGATGATTTAACAGCGACCTTTGACCCAACAGGCCTATCGGGAAGCGTCACTTTGACTTACGAATATACAGATAGTAATAGTTGTTCAGATATTGCCACTACAACCATTTTTGTTAGCCCACCAGCAAACATCGATGCGCAAACCCAAACACCTGTATGCGCCAATGCTAGCCCTGTAACGATTACGGGCAACATTATTCCACCCGCCAATGCTAAAGCCTATTGGTCGGGTACAGGCGTTATGGAAACGGACAGTTCTAATAACATAGCCATGTTTGACCCAACGGGTTTGTTGGCTAATTCACCCGTTCGCTTGACGTACACTTACGTAGATACGGCGGGCTGTATGGAGTCTGATACCACAAGTATAATTATTAATGCTTTACCTGTTGTTAATGCAGGGAACGATACGGCGGTATGTGAAAATGTGGGAAGTATTAATTTAGTAGGAATGCCCGACCCTGCAGTTACAGGAGGCGGTGCAATGGGTACTTGGTCAGGTAGTGGCGTAACCAACGGAAGTTCAACCGATAATGTCGGTACATTCAATCCAGTAAATTTGAGTGGGGATGTGAAGTTAGTATATACCTATAAAGATGCCAATGGTTGCGAGGTAGGTGATACCGTTGTTTTCACCATTAAAGCACCTGAAGCGGGCAGTTACGGTCCCGTTTGTTTGAATACTGATTTAGTTGATTTAGTAGGAAAACCAGCGCCAACTTTGCCTGGAGAAAAAGGCGTATGGAGTGGAACAGGGGTTACTGATTTAAGTGATGGCGATGCGGTTGCCAAATTCAATCCGATGACTGCGGGACCTAATGTAGTGACCTACACTTTCACAGATGCCAATGGTTGTACTGATGGCGTTTCCACTACGATACAAGTAACGCAACTTCCTACAGTGACTGCGGGGAGTTACGGTCCAGTTTGTGAAAATGCGAACCCTATTTCTTTACAAGGTGGTCCTGTTCCAGCTGGAAACACTACGGGTGTTTGGAAAGGTGATGGGGTAACGAATATCAATGCAGCTAATGGTACGGCGAATTTTAATCCAAATGGGCTAAGTGGAAATATTACGTTGACTTATATTTACACTGCTGCTAGTGGATGTATCGACTCTGCCATGACGACCATCGCCATAACATCTTTACAAACACCTAGCTTAACTTTAGGTAGTACCGCTGTATGTGAAAGTGCTAGTAATGTCGCCCTAACGGGAGATGGTAGCAACCTAGGAACTTGGAGTGGTAGTGGAGTAGTGAACGTATCTGGAAATAACGCACAATTTGACCCGAGTGGATTAAGTGGAAATATTACGTTGACTTATACCTACGCACATACAGGTGGTTGTACGGGAACTAAAGACACCATCATCCGAGTTAACCCACAACCCATCGTCGAAACAGGAACTTACGCCGCCGTTTGTGAAGGCGCCATGCCCATTACATTAACGGGTAATCCAGTACCGAGTACAGGCGAAAGTGGTACGTGGTCAGGGCCAGGTGTCAAAGACGGTAGTTCAATCGACGCAAACGGTATTTTCTACTCCGATACAGCGGGTGTCGGAATGCATACGATAAAGTACAAGTTTATGAATGCTAGCGGTTGCGTTGATTCCAATACGACGGTTATCAACGTACAAGCTGCGCCAGTGGTAACTATTACGACTATTTTAAGTGACACTATTTGTCCAGATGCGGGTAACATCAATTTGGCGGCAACGCCCGTACCCAATACGGTCGGGGAAACTGGAACGTGGAGCATGCAAGGGATTACGGACAATAGCAATACGGACGCAACGGCAGTCTTTAACCCAAGTGGTTTGAGCGGTGATGTGGAGATAACGTACACTTACCTAGATAATACGGGTTGTTCGGCTACGGCTAGAGATACCGTTTTTGTTAAAAATATTACCGTGACGACAGGTACTTATGGACCTATTTGTGCCAGTGGTAGTCCCATTGCGTTGGATATGGCAACGCCCGCTATTAATGCGGACGGCGGAGCAGGTGTTTGGACGGGCGCAGGTGTGACTGGCTCAGGACCTTACACGTTTGACCCATCAGGTTTATCGGGAACTATCATTTTGACTTATACCTTTACCGATGGAAATGGCTGTTCAAAGCAAGCCAATACGGGCATACAAATTACTTCCCCCCCGGTAAGTGCAGGAACGTACTCCGCCGTCTGTGATAACGCAACACCAGTTCAACTAGTGGGAACACCTGCACCCAATGCGGGAGAAACGGGGGTATGGAAAGTTGGTACAGGCGTTACTGATGCCAATACCAACGATGCGGTCGGTATATTCACACCAAGTGGGCAAGCAATGAATTCTCCAATTCAATTAATCTATACGTTTACGGCGGCCAACGGTTGTGTAAATGCCGATACGACCATGATTGTGGTGAGAGATACAGTTGCCCCGAATGCAGGCACTGACCAAACTGTCTGTGAAAAGGGAGGAATGGTTATGCTAAGTGGTTCACCAGTCCCAAATCCTAATGCCACGGACCAAAAAGGAACGTGGAGTGGAACGGGTGTAACGAATGTTAATAGCGCCAACGGAACGGCTATGTTTGACCCAACTGGTCTTAATGGAACTGTTACTTTGACTTATACTTTCACGGACGCCAACAGTTGTTCGGGTTCGGATGAAGTAATTTATACAGTAACTAATTTACAAGCCAATGTTGGTGGTCCTTACGCAGATGTTTGTGAAAGTGGTACCAGTGTAACACTTTCGGGAACGCCTAATACAGGGACTTGGAGTGGTCAAAATGTGACGGATAATGCCAACGGCACTGGAACTTTTGACCCAAGCGGACTTAGTGGTGCGATTAAATTGTACTACACTGTGACGAATACAGCAGGCTGTACAGATGTGGATAGTACTACAATTAACGTGGTGAGTCCAACGGTTAACGCTGGGACTTATCCTGCTCAATGTGTTGGAGCCAATCCAATTAATTTAATTGGTAGCCCAGTACCTGTATCTGGACAATTAGGCGAATGGATGATTGTATCTACTGGTACAACACCTACGTTGACTGACCTAAATAATACGGACGGCGTTGGCACGTTGACGCCCGATGTAGCAGGCACCTTTAAATTTGAATATACTTTCACGGATGCTAATGGATGTGTAAGTAAAGATACTACTGAGATAACTATCAACGCCTTGCCAACGATTAATGCTGGTACGTACGCATCTCTTTGTGCAGAAAGCGGCCCCATTACAGTAATGGGTAGCCCATTTCCCGCCGCTACAGGTGAAAAAGGAACATGGTCAGGACCAGGTATTACTGATAGTAATACGGGAGACGCTTCCGCATCCTTCAATCCAGCAGGCTTGAGCGGTACTGTGACTTTAACTTATACATTTTTGGATGATACGGGCTGTGAAGCGAGCGGTACGACCACTATTATGATTGATAATACAATAATCAGTGCCGAAGCCGACTTTAGAGTTTGCCGAAATAGTGGAACGCAATCTATAATGTTAACGGGTTCTGCCCTGCCATCAGGAGCAACGACGGTTTGGTCTGGACAAGGGGTTACGGAAGATAGTGGTACCAATAATACAGCTACTTTCCAACCTAATGGTCTAAGTGGAACCGTAGAAGCCTACTACACGCTCACCAACGCAGCGGGTTGTGTCTCAAGAGACACCACAAAAATCACTATCATCACTCCATCTGCGGGTACCTACGGCCCAATTTGTAAAGCGGCATCGCCGATTACTATAACGGGAAGCCCTTTACCACTAACCACGACTATGCCAAATGCAGAAATGGCGAGATGGGAAGTAAATGGTACTCCAATTACAACTGCCAGTGGAGTCGCATCCTTCGACCCCAGCGCAGCAAATGTTCCTGTCGGCCAAAACCGACTCTCCTACATCTTTACGGATGCGAACGGCTGCGTGGACTCTGCGTGGACAATGGTGACCGTCACCGGTCAAGTAGCGCTAGCGATTACTTCACCAACCGTAGATTCCATTTGCGGCGATGCCCCCGTCACATTGATTGCCACACCCGCCCCAACGGGCAACGCAACAGGAACGTGGTCGGGTCAAGGCGTCACCGATGCCAATACATCCGATAATGAAGCTACTTTTAATCCAACAGGATTGACGGGGCATCGAGTCGTAACTTACACGTATAACGACGGCAATGGCTGTACCAATACGATTACTAAAACCATTGGCATTAGGTCTTTAGCCGTAGAAGCGGGACCCGATATAGCTGTTTGCGACGATTCGGGGTTCATTAATTTGAGCGCTACCGCCACCTACAACGGAGTAGCATTGGATGCCAGTGGAGGAACGTGGTTAGGAGTCGGAGTGCCGAATAGCGGTGTCGCTACTTTTGACCCAACGGGTCGCAATGGCGAAACTACGGTGACTTATACCTACACGATTAATGGATGTACCCAATCCGATACAAAGAAAATTACGGTATTCAATCCAACGGCTAGTGTAACGGCTATTTCGGACCAGTGTCAGAGTTCACCAGCGATTACCGTAACGGGGAGTCCAACTCCTTCGGGTGGGGCAACGGGAACTTGGAGTGGCCCTGGTTTGTCAAATATCAATTCGGCAGCGGGAACGGCGACCTTTAATTCCGCTAGTGTGACTGTGACGGGTGGCAGTACGAGTGTTACTTTAACCTATACTTTCTCGGTCAGTGGTTGTACGGAATCGGCCTCTACGACCTTCACCGTCAACGGCTCGGGTTCGGTGATTGCGAGTGCGGTGACAGATACCGTTTGTACGGGCGGCTTAATCAATTTAAGTGCGGTTTCTAGTAACGTTAGCGCCCTATCTTGGTCCACCAACGGCAGTGGAACGTTCTCCAATGCGTCGGGAACGGTGACGACCTACACGCCAACGGGGACTTTTACGGGTAGTTCGAGAGTGGACCAAATCACTTTGACGGGAACGGCGGCGGCCTCTAGTTGCCCTACGCCCGCTTCTACGATTAACGTCTTGGTGGTCAAATCGGCCAGTGTCGATTTGGGGGCGGATATTGCTTCTTGTGATAACTCTAGTCAGACGCTTACCCCCGTTTCTTTGGGAACAGGCAATACAGTCGTTTGGTCTTCCAATAACGGTACATTTGACAATACTACTTTAGGAACACCGACCTACACACCGAACTTACCGTTCAACGGAGCGACGAGAACGGACCAAATAACGGTGCAAGCAACCGACCAATTTGGATTCTGTCCAGTGGAAACCGACCAACTAAATATCACTTTGACCAATGCCGTGAGCATCACCGAAGGAACGACGGGAACGGTTTGTAGTGGCGATAGTATCGTTTTGAACAATAATGTGCCTGCTGTGACAGCTAGCTTCACCACCGATGTGGTCGGCAACCGAGGAACGATAGTCGTACACGAAGGGAAACTACAGTACGTGCCGAATCCAAACGGTAGTACAACGATTCGAAGAGATACGGTTCGAATTACGAATCCAGATGTGGACGGTAATGGCCCTTGTACGGCGACCACTTCTCAGATGATTGTGGATGTCTTGCCCAATGCTGTGGCACAACTAGTGGCCGATACAACGATTTGCGAAGGCGAAACGATTAACTTATTAGTGGCGACTTTCGGCCAACAAGATACTTTAAGCAGTCGATTATCCACTTCTTTGACGACCTATCCAAGTACGGCGATTACGCTGAACGGTACGGAAGTAAAAGATACGATTACTTACGGAACGAGCATCACGGGCAGCAACTGTTCCGCTACGATTGACCAAGTCATCGTGACGATTCGTCCTCGAACGACGATGGCGATTGCTTTGCGAGATACGACGATTTGTGAAGTGAATCCAGTACAAGTAAGTGCGGGAGCGGCTGCTACCGATATTCAATATTTGTGGTCGGTCTTGGGTGGAACGGGGACATTGAACGATTCGAGTTTAGCGAGTCCTACCTACACCCCCAATGCGGGACTGACGACTACTTCCAGAGTGGATACTTTGGTGTTAAATACAACTAGAATTAGTAATATTTGTGAGACGGGCCGAGACACGATGTTGGTCACTGTATTGCAAACGGGTTCTTTCAGTGCTATTCCCGATACGACTATTTGTTCTTCGGACGTGTTGGCACTAGAAGTTCAAGTACAAGGTACGCTAACGCAATTTGTTTGGTCGGGAAATAACGGCTCGTTTGCTCGCACAGATACCGCAGCAACTACTTACACACCTAATGCGGTAGGAACGGGCACTCGAATGGACACCCTAATTGCGAGTTTGACCTTCGGTAGTGGAGCGTGTCCCGTAGTGATGGATTCCGCCTTTGTGACCGTTGTTGGCCAAGTAGTTGTCAATGCGGGCAGTGATGTAACCATTTGTGAAGGAAATAGCCAACCGCTAACGGGGACAGTCGGTGCGGGTGCTACTTCGGTTACTTGGTCGGTGCTAAACTCGGCGGGTAGCTTCAGTCGAACGGATACGTTAGCGACGGTTTATACACCTTCGGGTACGGTTACCTCAGCGAGACAAGATACCATCCTTTTGACGACGAATGACCCCGATGGACCGGGCGGTTGTTTACCGAGCGCCGATACGGTTATCGTAATAATTCGACCTACGCCAACAGTTTCGTTGGGAGGCGACATCATCATTTTTGATGGACAGACCGCTAGTTTAAGTGTTCAAGTTTCCGAACCCGTAGCGGTGAATCAATGGACGCAAAGCAATGGTTCCTTCCTCAATACTTCTCCGACATTGGCCGAATATCGACCCAATCCGCTGAACGGGGCAAGTAGCCGAGTGGACCAAGTCATCTACGAAGCGCAATTCCAAAATGCGACTTGTGCCAATCAGCGAGATACCATTTTGATTACGGTCAATGCGCCAAATGCGATTAGTAAAGCGGATGCTACAGACTTCTGTGGAGACCTTTGTTTGACCGAACATACTTTGTCGATTGACCCCAATACGAATACCTTAGTCGTCTTGGCCAATAATATCAATCCTGCGGACAACTGTCCCGCTAATTCTCAGTTTGATTTCCGACTCTGGCAACCTTCTATGGCAATGGCCGAACCGAATACGGTAATTGATGTACCCAACTTACCTACGACTTTAACCTTCGATTGCGACGACCGTGGCAAACAATTGGTCAATGTATATGTCTCTTCTTCCGAAGAAAATACGCAGTTGTGTCCTGTAACGATTGAAGTAGTAGATAATGCGGTGACTTGTGGCGAACGCCGAGTAGCTGGAACCATTCGAACTACTCAAGGAGAGCCTATGGTTGGGGTAGAAGTATTTGTGCAAGAAATGAGTGAAGTGGGCGGTGTTGTGCCGGACCCCATCAAAACGGATGCGGAAGGTAAGTACGAGTTTATGCTAAAAACGGATAGACAGTATGAAATTACGCCGATGCGAGACGAAGACCTCGCCGAAGGAGTAACTGCTTTTGATAACGTCGTTATCAGCCGACACATCTTGAACTTAGAAACGTTTACCTCTCCATTTCAAACCATTGCAGCGGACGTGAACAAGTCGGGTAGCGTAACGGCTTTTGATATTGTTTTAATTAGAAAAGTGGTCTTGGCCAGAGAACAAGAGTTCACCAATAATACTAGTTGGAGATTCATCGATGCTAGTTTCGAATTCTCAGACGTGGAAACGGCTGCGTCGGCGGATTTCAAAGAAAGTTTCACCGTAACCGAAACGACGGGGAACGTGGACAATATGGATTTTGTCGCCGTTAAAGTAGGAGATGCTAACGGTACGGCCAAGCCGAGTGGTTCGCTGGTATCGGGTACGGCGGACGACCGAAATGACTTCGATAAAATTGTTTTTCAAACGGAGAATAGACTGCTCGAAAAAGGACAGATTTACGAAGTACCGTTCCAATTGCTAGACGGAGAAAAAGTGGAATCTTACCAGTTTACTTTAGACCACAGAGGATTGACTCTACTCGATATTCAAGCGGGTGTCGCAACTGCGGACCACTTCGGCCGTACGTTAACCAAGCGAGGTTTATTGACCGCTTGCTGGTCGGCTTCTAGTCCCGAATTGTCGAGAGACAACTGGTTCACCTTACGATTTAAAGCGGAAAAGAACGGTTACTTGAGTGAATTGCTAGACTTGAATTCGGCGGTAACGCCCATCGAGGCTTACACAGCTGATTTTGAAAATGTCGGTATCGAATTAGCCTTCACGCAGCCGATAGAAAGCAACTTCGAATTGTTCCAAAACAAGCCCAATCCATTCCAGAAGGAAACCGTCGTGAGTTTCGTCTTACCCGAAGCGAGTGCGGGCGAGTTAACTATTTTGGATATGCAAGGCCGAACGCTTCGAACGTTGTCCGACAACTACGAAGCGGGCTACAACGAAGTAACTTTAGATTTTACGGATTTACCAAAAGGGGTTTTCTACTACCGTTTAGAAACTGTATTTGGAACGAAAGTTCAAAAAATGCTAAGAGTGGAATAGGCTAGTAATTAACGTGAGTTTTGGATAGATTGAAAGCCCTTTAGGGCTGGCTCTGTCTGTAACAATTTGTTGATATAGAGACTTTTAGCGCCTTTAGGTGCGGCACTAGGGGGCGAACCTAAAGGTCCTAAGTACTAACAACCAATTATTTTTTACAGACAGGGCCGCCCCGATGGAGCTAAGTTGTTGAAATTGAATGATTATCATCCAAAACTCACGTTAATTAGTGATTAGGTACTATGTAAAAAACCAAGAAGTTCTTTGAAAAAAATATTAATTTTATGCCACCAAGGAGGTTGCCTTAGAGCAAGCATCCACAGTA
>JBCCQK010000061.1:0-24301 GCA_039024375.1 Bacteroidota bacterium | reverse complement strand
TCAAACTGATGAGTTTTCAATAAATGCCCGTCGGGAGACGAGCAGATAACTATTTTAAGTCTGGAGACCATAGCCGTCAGGCTAACAATTCAGTTTAGCTACTTTTCAAAGTGAATTAGGTTAAAAACCTAGAAGATATTGATTTCAAGATGCAATCTTGAAATATCGCCACAATCATAAGTAACTGAATATCAATAACTTTTTTCTTAACCTGACGGCTATGGTCTGGAGACTTAAAATATCGGTTAATTAACCTAATAATTAGTAATCGGTTTCCAAAAGATTAGTTGTTTTACCGTGTACCGAAAACCGTACACCGTAGCTCGTCAAATTTTATAATAAACGTAAATCTCTACTTTCCGATTTTTGGCGTAATTAAACGAAGCGCCCGACTCACCGAATCCTTTGTATTTAATTTTAAGATTGGTAAATCCTTTAGATTTAAAATAATCCGCTACTTCTTTGGCTCTTTTTTCCGATAACTTTTGGTTGTATTCGTCCGTGCCAATTTGGTCGGCGAAGCCTTCCACGATGATGACGCCCAATTGTTCTCGGTCAATGTCTTCCATCAAACGGTCTAAGTTGTACCTCGCTTCCTGCGTCAAGGAGAAATCGTCGAAGTAAAAATAGACGTCCGAAGTAGCGTAAATTTTTTCCGTAACTGTTTCTCTTTTAGTAGGATTCGGCTTAGGTACGTTGATTTTCGGCGAATCTTTATTTGCCGATTGGGGCAACAAATCTTTATTTTCTAGTGCAGCCAATTGCATGGATTTATTAAGCGGCCGCAAATATATGTCTATTTCTACAAAGCCGTCGTCGTTCCAATTGTCGAGCGTAAAACTATTTTTGTAGTCGGCGTATTTTCGTTCTGACACCAATACTTTCAGTTTGCTCAAAGTTGGATGACAAACAAAAAAGCGCCCTTCTTCATCGGTCACATAATTGCCTTTTTCCCCAACATAAACCACCGATTCGACGGGTTGTTTAGTCACTTCGTCCAGGACCTGTCCTTTGACGTAGGCGATTTCTTCAAAATCTTTTTTATTGGGCAATTGAAATTCGTAAATATCTAGCCCACCGTAGCCGCTTGGGCGCTCCGAAGCAATGTAACCTCGGTTACCCTGTGCATTTAAAAAAAAGCTAATTTCTCGTTCGGAAGAATTGACGGGTTTGCCCATGTTCTGAGGCGTCATCCAACCCGTTTCTGCGCTATACCGAGCATAAAAAATATCTAAATCACCAAACCCAGGGTGACCGTTCGAAGCAAAATAGAGCGTTACATTATCGTCGGCAATAAAAGGGGATTCTTCATCTTTCTCCGTATTAATCTGCGGACCCAAATTAACGGCGTTGGTCCATTCTCCATTTTCTTGCAAATGACTTACCCAAATATCCGTCCCCCCGTAACCACCGGGGCGGTCGCTCACAAAATAAAGTGATTTTCCCTCGCAATTGATGGAGGGTTGGCTATCCCAATGTCCAGAGTTGACGGCCTTTCCCAGTTTTCCAATACCCAAGATGGCATCCCGTCGCATCGTTGCTTTCAAAATATCGCAGCCGCCCACAATGTCTTCTCGATTGCACCCAGGAAAGTACATCACCGACTCGTCACGGCTGATTTTTCCCATACCCTGGTTGAACTCTTCCCGCATTTTTTTGTCCAAAAGCGCCTTACTTTTCGCCCAACCTTTTCCTACTTTGGTGCTATACATCAATTGGTCTTCTTGACCGTAGGGAACGTTTTTGGTATAGAACATCCAAGAAGCGTCGTTGGCAATGTAGGGGAAGGATTCGTCGAGTTCAGAATTAATGGAAGGGCCTAAATTTTTGATGGTAATATTGGTAAAATCTGTTTTGTGCGCTGCGAAGGAACAATTCGCTAAATAACTGTCAATCAATGTATTGAAATAGGCTTCGGTCTTTAATTCCTGTTGACCATTTTCAAAAGATTCGGGCGGTAAGGCTTGGAAACTTTGGTATTCCTTTAGACGGACTTTAGCGGCATCGTACTGTTCGGTTTTCATCAACATTTCACCCGCTTGAAAGTACAAAGCTCTGGACAATTTAGGATTGATGGACAGTGCTTTTTCAAAGTATTCGGTAGCAACGTCGTATTCTTTCAATACCTCATGGACAACGCCTAACCGACGATGTACGGCCGCCATTTGCGGTTTTAATTTAGCGGCGGTTTCGTAGGCTTTTTGGGCTTTTCGGTAATTTTTGGCTGCTAAGTACTGGTCGCCGTCCCAAAAGGCTTGGATAAACTCAGATTGCTGGGCTTGACTCAGTGTCTTTTGCCCTTTTAATGTAATAGGTTGAAAACTAACTAATAAAACGAAAACGATGAAATGTAGTCGGATAAGCATACTTGTGATTTCAACGGTAAAATTACGTAAAAATTGGTTAAAGAACCGTCAAGTATCTATTCTACTATTTTCAAACCAAAAATGAAGTATCAAGCAAAAGAGGGTAAATTTATTGTGATAGATATCTATTCAGAACCGAGAGCACAGAATAGGGAAAAGAGACATATGACGTTGACAGACGGTAAGAAACTAAAGGTTTTATCAATTTCTCTTAGTACAAATCTCTATTCTCTCAATCCCAAATTTTGGGACGGTCTCTGCTCTCTGTTCTAAATACTTATTGCAAGAGTTCTATAATTTTTGCCCGAACACGTTGAACACTAAAACCTCCCGTGTGATACCAAACTATTTTTCCATTAGCGTCAATTAGTAAACTGTACGGAAGGGTTTCTACTTTATACTTCTTAGTTATATTTTCGTTGGCAAATAAATGAGTGCCAGAGAAAGAAGTGCGACTTAAAAATTGCCGCCAATTATTCGCATTTTTATCCAAAGAAACGTACAAAAAAGCTACACTATCCTCTTCAAATTGCGCCTGTAATTGTCGGTGAATGGGTAATAATCGAGTACAAGGCCGACACCAAGTGGCCCAAAAATCTAGGAACACCACTTTCCCTTTGTAATCAGATAGCGAAACTAAATTTCCGTTAACATCTGCTACCTGGAACTCAGGGGCAGACATCCCTTCAATAATCCCTCGATTTTCGTGATAGGCCAATTTGAGATATTCTTCATACAACTGGTAGGGACAATGCTCGATAAATTGAACAATAGTTCGTTCCACATTGGGCAAATTTCCACGCTTCAAGGCAACCGATTGTTGCCAAGCGGTATAAAAATAAAGCGGTTTACCTTTTAAGTATTTGTTGGCTAATTCTATCTTTGATAACTGGTCGTTTTCTGTTTTTTGACTCATATGGCTCAGATAGTCTTGCAAATAATACAAGTAATATTTATTGGGTAAAGCGGCGGAGTTATTCAACTCAACCTCTTTTATAAAATCGTAATAGTCGGCAGGAACCACCATGGGCGCAGGTTGGTCGTGGAAGATAGGATGCTCGTAGGGATAGTTCATTAAGTTAAAGGCGTACCAGTAAAAAACGTCGGCTTTGGCGTACTTGATGGCATCGGCAGTAAGGGTATGAGTTTCCAAATATTTTCGAATAAATTGGAGTTTTTCTTCTTTGATTTTTGTTAAAAATTGTTTGAACTCTGTTGGGGTAGCCCGCTGAATTTGTTGTTCCAATTCTTTCTCAACAAACTTGAATTTTTTAGCCGCAGCGACTAAGTAATTATTAACTTTACTTCCCTTACCAGAAAAATGTAAATGCTCGTACAAATCGTTTCCCCACAAATGGATAACCAACTCTTTTTCGGGCATTAGCAAAAGGTCTATCCGTTGGCCACCCAATTGCAAAGTAGCCGTTGTGGTGGAGCGCAGGGGTAAATCTAGCCGAAAAGGCGTTGACTTGGCGGTGGTTACATCAAAAGAAGATTCCTCCCTCAGCATTGGGTTGTGATTCACTAACAATTTAAGTCCGCTAACGGCCACATTATTATCGGCGGTAGTCAAGTTGGTGATTTTAGTAAATCGGGAGAAATCTGGTGGCGGCACAAACCAAGCATCGGAACTCTCTACGGAGTCAACGGGAAAGCTTTTACTTTTATGAATAAGACTACTAGCAGCACTTTGGGTAATATTCTGTAAAAGATTGGCAGCCGCAAGCGGTTTGATGACCGCACTATCAATAGCCATTTGCAAAGTGTCTGGTATTTTCGACTGAACCGTTGACTCCTTTTTTTGCATTAGTTCGTAGGCTATTTTCAGTTGTTGCGTATATTCGGAAGCGGGACATTTATCCAAAAAGTCCAATAACAGAGGATTATCCACACCATTCATTTTTCTAATTTCTTCGTACAAATCCTTCGCAATGGCGTATTCCATCACTTTTCCTTGAAAGTTCGCATATTTAAAATGACGCATTAACTCGGGACGAGCATCAGGAATTTCCACCCATTTCTTAGTATGCACAATTTGCTGTTTCAAGTTAATACCGCCTCTAAAAACCCATCCACTACGCCCATCTAACAACTCTACTTTTAAGAACTTGTCTCGGTATCTTTTACCTTTGTAGGGATATACAAATCGGTCATTGGTGATGTCCTGCAAATACAATACTTCCGACCCTTTGCTCAGTTTGGCAAAAGCCGATAAGCCGTCGTAGGCCTCCCGACGTACTTCCAAATCGTCAATTAATACTTGGCCAAAGGTTTCCACCATTTTTACTTGAATCAACTCCTTTTTGGTGGTTTCCGTCTGATTAAACTGCAATTTTCCTCTAGCAATTTGCTCCATTCGCCAGTCGGTATATTCTTGTAGGTATTCAATATAATTCAAATTATTAAGTGCCTTTTCGTTGTTGAGCGCCAAACTATCCACAAACGAGAAATAAGTATCTTCTAAATGGAGCGCAACGGGCAACACCCCAGAAGCGGGATGATTGACTCGGTAGCGCAGCAGATTCTGCCCCCACCAGTAATTGATGTCCGCCTCTACGTACTCCGTAAAAGACTCGGAGAAAAGGGTATCCAATTGAGCTAAGAAAGTATCCCGAAAGTTTATTTTTTGTTGTTTATAATCTTCCAAGAATCTTTGGTAGCCCTGCGCAGTATTTCTTGCTCTGGCGCCCTCAATTCGCTGGGCATCTTTGGTATCAAAATGTAGAAAAGTTTGTTTTAGGTAAGTATTAGCTAATGCTCCTTTGCCCTTGTAAACTAAAGAATCGACGAAGAAATCCGCCACAGAAGTAAGATATAAGGCATCTGACTTTTCTAAGAAAATAGGTAGGCTTTGATTATTAAATACGACGAAGCCAGGACTGTTTTCTACAATCGGAATCAGCAATGAAAAAGAGTCATTCTGAATACTCGCTGAGTAAATAATCTCTTCAAAGCTTAGAAAATCCTTAAAAAATTTAAACGAAAGGGTTTGCGTGGAATCAACGCTTGTTATTTTTCCAGAAATGGGTATTAAGGTAACCTTCGAACTATCTTGTCCGTGTAATGATTTTCCAAAAAAGAAAACGAAGCAGGTCAATGCGACCCAATAGTAATGTAGTTTTTTCTTTCTCAAGTTATTGACCCTTAAATGAGAAGTCAGAAGTCAGACCGTTTATTACATAAACTGTCAGAAGTCAGACAGACCGTATAGGCTGAGAGTAGCTCACTAGTGGACATTTTAGAAGTCAGAAGTCAGACCGTTCGTTTCATAAACTGTCAGAGGTCAGATAAGTTCGTTATAGTAAATTCATTTTCAATTCATTACAAACGTTAAATCTGACTTCTGACAAGAAAATTTATTTTCTGGTCTGGCTTCTGACTTCTGACTTCTCTTTATCAGTTATCGTAATCTAGCAGCGTGCCGTCGGGGGCTTTGATACTTACTTTTGGGGTATCATTCTCCTCTACCCGACCGATGATTTGGGCGTCCACATTGAACGATTGGGAAATAGTCACAATTCGTTCCGCAATGTCGGGGGCGACGTACAATTCTAAACGATGCCCCATATTGAACACTTGGTACATTTCTCGCCAATCTGTCCCCGATTCCGATTTAATCAATTGGAAAAGTGGAGGAATCGGTAGTAAATTGTCCTTTATCACGTGTACATTGTCGATAAATTTTATCACTTTCGTTTGTGCCCCGCCCGTACAGTGAATCATCCCGTCAATTTGCCCTTTGAACTCGTCTAAAATTGCTTTGATAATGGGCAGATAGGTACGAGTGGGCGACAACACTAATTTGCCGATGTCGATAATTTGGCCATCTACTTCAATCGTATCCGTTAACTCTTTTGACCCCAAATAAACGACTTCATTTGGCGTGTTGGCGTCGAAGCTATCGGGGTATTTGGTAGCGTAGTCTTTTATAAAAACGTCGTGACGGGCAGAGGTTAGACCATTGCTACCCATTCCGCCATTGTATTCCGTTTCGTAGGTAGCTTGTCCGTAAGAAGCTAAACCGACAATAACGTTGCCCGCTTTGATGTCGTTAACAATCAAATCCGATTTTTTCATGCGAGCAAAAGCAGTGTATCCAACGTCCACAGTACGCACCACATCGCCTACGTCCGCCGTCTCTCCACCCGCCGAATGGACGCCTACACCGTGCTTCGCCAACGTGTCCGTCAAGTCTTTTGTGGCTTGAATCAACGTGGTAATCACGTCGCCCGAAATCAGATTTTTATTGCGACCAATCGTAGAAGATAGTAAAATATTATCCACACAACCCACACAGCCCATATCGTCCAAGTTCATCACCAGCGCATCTTGGGCAATCCCTTTCCAAACGGACAAATCTCCCGTTTCTCGCCAATACATATAGGCCAAACTGGTCTTAGTTCCCGCCGTATCGGCGTGCATCAAGTTGACAAAATCGGCGTCTCCACCCGCTACGTCGGGCAATATTTTACAAAACGCCTTTGGAAAAAGACCTTTGTCGAGTCCTTTGATGGCCTCGTGAACTTCATCTTTGGTCGCTGAAACCCCTCGTAAATCGTATTTGTAGTTAGACATGCTCTGTTAATTTTGATGCTTCGTCAAAACTGCACTCGAAAAAAACTTTATGTTTTCCATGAACTCCACACCTTTGTGGTAAAAGAAGGCTAGCGTCAATGGTACGTTTTGGCTACTTAGCAAACTGGTCTGCCACCACCAAATCCTTCCCCACGCCTTCGTACTTATAAAAACCTTCGCCCGATTTTCGACCCAATTTACCCGCCGTTACCATATTGACTAACAGTGGACAGGGCGCGTATTTTTGATTACCAAAACCTTCGTACAAAACGTTCAAAATAGCTAAGCAGACGTCTAACCCAACAAAGTCGGCCAATTGTAAGGGCCCCATGGGGTGTCCCATTCCCAATTTCATCACGGTATCTATTTCTTCTACTCCCGCCACTCCTTCGTACAACGTGATGAACGCTTCGTTCAGAAGCGGCATCAACATTCTGTTGGCGGCAAAACCGGGGTAATCTTTTATTTCTACGGGTACTTTACCCAATTTTTTGGACAGTTCCATGATTCGACTTGTCACCGCCTCATCCGTAGCGTACCCGTTAATAACCTCGACCAATTTCATGATGGGCACGGGATTAAAAAAGTGCATTCCAACCACTTGAGCAGGTCTTTTTGTAGCCGCCGCAATTTTGGTGATAGAAATCGAAGAAGTATTGCTTGCCAAAATCGCTTCGGCGGGCGCCGCCTCGTCAATTTGCTGGAAAATTTTCAGTTTTAACCCCACATTCTCAGTAGCCGCTTCCACTACTAAATCAGCATTGGACACTCCTTTTACCAAATCTGTCTCGGTCGCAATTCTCCCTAACGTCCCACTCTTGTCCGCTTCGGTTATTTTTTCTTTGCGCACCATCCGATTCAAATTCTTCTCGATAGTTGCCAATGCTTTTTCTAAAGCTGCTGCGGAAATATCCACTAAGACTACCGAAAAACCGTTCATGGCAAAGACGTGTGCGATACCATTGCCCATCGTTCCCGCTCCGATTACTGTAATATTTTGCATTGATTGTTACTGGTTATTTATTACTGGTTATTTGTTATTTGTTATTTATTAATACTAAAATGAGCAGTTTTCAGCCTACATTCTAATCGAAAATTTTCGCAAAGGTAATTAATTAATTCGAGTTACGGATGGCACTAAATCCTGCACTAAAGGGTTTTCTTATGAAAACTATCAAGCTTACAATGTGGTCGGTGCGATGCACCTAAGCTAGGTAAAATAGGTAAAAGCCTGATACAAAAGTAGTCGATGCGCTGCATCTTGTCCGTTTAGCCCCATTCGGGGCGACTACCTTTGTATTAAACCAACCTAAATTTGGAAAAAATAAGTAAAGGTGCATCACACCGAACACATTTTTATTCAAAACTATTTTTACAAGAAAACCCTTTCCTGTACTTAATCATCCACCGCTTGACTAGCCAAGATTTTAAAGCGCCAAGTCGTATTATCAGTTCGAGTTTGCTGCGTCTGCTTCATAATAATGCCGATGAGTCCTTCTTCGGGGTCGGCAAAATAATTGGTATTGAAATAGCCCCCCCAATTGAACGTACCGATACTACCGTTTCCGCCCGCAGCTAGTCCTTCTTGACCAACCAAACCAAAACACAAACCGTAACCGTTGCTGCCGCCCCAATAATCGCCGATTTGATTGCTCATAATAGTCTTAATGGTTGTTCGGCTCAATATCCTTTGGCCGTTATAAACGCCGTTGTTTAAATACATTTGTAAAAACTTGGCGTAGTCTAAAGTCGTACTGGATAAGCCTGCGCCGCCCGAAAAGAACGTTTTGGCGCCCGTCTTTGGATAATCGGGGTCGTAAAAAGTAACGGGATAATTTTCCCAATTTTCCTCTACCAAATGTTGAACGGGCACCAGTCGATTGTGCAGCTGATTCGGTAAGTAAAACCAAGTGTCGTCCATACCCAGTGGGTCAAAAAGCCTCGTTCTTAAAAATTCGTCAAAGGGCACTCCCGAAACTACTTCAATAAAATAACCCAATACATCTAAACCTTCACTGTAAACGTAGGCGCTGCCGGGTTCGTGGTGTAAAGGCAATTTGGCCAATTTTTCCACCGATTCTTTGATAGTTACGGGTTCGGTGGTAAACAAATCAGTGACCCCCGCTTTGTGGTACAACATTTTGAACCGCTCATCCCTATCAATGACCCCATAGCCAATGCCCGAAGTGTGCGTCAATAAATGCCGAATAGTGATTTCCGTTTCGACGGGTCGGGCGCTGTAAGTAGTATCTGCGTAGCGAAAGTCCGTTAGCACCTTCTGGTTTTCGAAGGCGGGAATATATTTTGAGATGGGGTCGTCTAATCGGAATTTACCTTCTTCCCAGAGTATCATGACCGCCGTTGAGGTTATCGCTTTAGTTTGGGAGGCAATTCTGAAAATATCGTTTTTGGCAAAGTTACGGCCCGAAGCCACCTCCGCTTTTCCAAAGGCTTTGTGGTACACAATCTTACCTTTTCGGGCCACCAAGGCGACCATTCCAGGTACTTCGCTATCCGCAATGGCTTGTTGGCACATGGCGTCAATTCTCGCCAACCGTTCGGCGGACATCCCAACACTTTCGGGCGACGCAGGAGTTAAAATAGGGGCTACTTTTGAGGAAGCTGTTTGAGAAAATGAAGCAGAAGAGAAACATATTAGAAACAGAACGAGAGAAAAACGCATAATTGAAACTTTAGTTTTTTCACTTTTTTTATTAAAATTGGGGTGAAAATATCCTTTTCAAAACTGTAAACAAAAAAAACATGAAAAAACCCGCCAACGTCGATGTTTATATTTCCGAAAATTCACAGTGGGAAAGTGGTTTAGTCCATTTGCGTCAACTCATCCTCTCCACTAATTTAACTGAAACCATCAAGTGGGCATTTCCTTGCTACACTTGGAATAAAAAGAATATCGTTGGCCTCGCTGCCTTTAAAGATTATTTTGGCTTGTGGTTTCACCAAGGGGCTACCCTGCTGGACGAAATGGGGATGTTGAACAATGCGCAAGAAGGTAAGACAGTCGCCATGCGTCAATGGCGTTTTCAATCCGAAAGAGACATCGTTGACGAACTGGTTTTGGCCTACATTGAAGAGGCTATTCATAACCAGAAAACGGGCAATATCATTAAAGTTGTCAGAAGTAAAAAACTGTTGGTTATCCCCGAAGCGTTACAAACCTTTTTAGACCAAGATACTACCCTAGCCTATCATTTCAGCCAGTTTCGCCCCTCGGACCAGCGAGACTTTGCTGAACATATTGCGAATGCCAAAAGAATGGACACCAAACAACGCCGATTGGAAAAAATTATTCCGATGATTCTTCGAGACGAAGCGTTGGCGGATAAATATCGAAAGAAATAAAGTATTTGCTATGAGGGCTGCTGGCAAACACATAACTACCAATCATAAAATCAAGCCTACCATACCTCGGAAAACTACTTCGGGGGAGAACGGCAACGGTTCGACCGCCCACAAATTTTGATGAAAGACGGGAAGCCCGAATATCTATTTTGTGCCTTAATGGGTGGAAAACATCACTCTTCGGGAGCAGTTTTGAAAATTAATCTTGGGTAAGTGAGCGCCCAAATCAATAATGCAACTTTCAATCGGTACTAACGTAATAGGGGTAGGCAAAGTAGGATAAAATGGCGGTTTGCCAGTTTTTTGACTATTTAATTATCAGAATTTGAGAATCATATAGTTTTTTTTGTCAACTTTGCCTTAGCCAATTCAACAAACACCCCCATTTTTCGAAGAAGACTCTTCAATTAACTGATAATAGATACCTTGTAGAATCTCTTAGTAAAATTTGGATAGTTGAATGGCAATTAGTGGTCCGAATTGATGATGTTGACAGTTTTGAAAGAGAATTGTGGCTAAAACAAGTCACTAGTCAACTAGTCACGAATCACTATACAAGTAGTACCTTTTTCTCAGAAACCGACAAAAAGTTTTACCATGGGCACTATATTTACCCGTTATGCGCCTACGCAACCTTCACCTCAGCTAGCGCAACTACCTTTACAACTTTTTTACCACCACACCATAAAGACAGGCTAATGTAGTGATTAGTAATTAGTTGACTAGTGACTAGTTAAGCAAAGTGCTGATTATCAAATATTTGTGCTACTTCGAAACTGTCAATTATTTATAACCCGAACCGCTAACTACGCTTCGCTTAGCCAAGACATCTATAGCTAAATGACAAAGAAAAGTGACAAAAATGGATGTATCATTTCAAACGCTAACTTTCTGATGATTACGATTTTTTAGATTTTGAATTTTACATTTTATATTTTACATTTTTCTAAATTCACGTTCAAATAGCCTATTCCAAACCTATTTTCAAGAAAAAATAAGCACTTGCTGTTCGTTAGAGCGAGTGCTTTAGAAAGTTGTACCAAATAGTAATTGGTACCATTTTCTACTCAATCATCAGTTTGTGAAAAAACTAACTCCATTTTCTATGAGAATATCCAGTACATTCTTCAAAATTCAATGGTTGATAGCCTTCTGCTGTTCAACTACTTTTTTATTGGGCAACCCCACAAAAACCATCGCTGAAAAAGAAAATTTATTAGCGATTACTCCTACTTTGAGGGATACTGCTTGCGGTGTTACGGATACTATTTTTCAAGCGACTTTTCCCACTTGTCCAGGCGGCGCAGATGCAACGGCCACCCTAGAAGTAATGACCGACGAAGCCTTTGGTATTGTTTGGGACAACGAATCTCGTGGAGCAACGGGTACAAACCTCAGCGTTGGAAAACATTTTGTAACCGTCACCCTAATTTCAGGCTGTAGCTACGTGGATTCTATCGTCATTGCAGACCGTCCGCCTTTAGAGTATTCGATAGAGACGGTCAATGCGCTCTGTGTAGGCGTTAATAATGGACGTACAGATATCACTGATACGGTTGGGCTTAGCTATCGTTGGAGTACAGGAGATAGTACCAATGTAATTAGCAATTTAGCCGCAGGCAATTACTCGGTAACCATCAGCGATACCTTGGGTTGTACGGCCGTCGAATTGATAAATATTGGGGTGGATACCGCTGCGACTTTACAGGTTTCCGCAGTGGATGCGACCTGCTTTGGCATTAGCAACGGAGCAGCTTCTGCCAATGATACTTTAAACTTAACGGGATATTCTTACTTGTGGAGTAATGGAGACACTACGTCCAGTATTAGCGGTCTGGCACCTAATACCTACTTCGTGCTGGCTACGAACGCCGAAGGTTGCGCAATTGCCGATTCGGTGAACGTACTAGCAGAACGGGAAGTCGCTTTGGATATTAACTTGACCGATGCAACTTGTGCGGGCGTCAGCGATGGAGCCATTAGTATTAACGATACACTAGACGTGACTGGTTTTCGCTTCGGCTGGAGTACGGGCGATACCGTTTCATCGGTCAACAACCTAGCTGCGGGCGACTACACCGTAGTGGTAGTTGATACGTCAGGCTGTCTGACGGGAGCAGTTATAACAGTAGGAAATACCCGAAGCCTTGATATTTCGACCGTAGCCACCGACGCCGCTTGTGAAGTAGCGGGTAATGGGACAGTCGCTATCCAAGATTCCATTGATATAACGAATTTATCTATTAGGTGGAGTTCGGGCGACTCGACGGCAATGGTAACCGATTTGGCGCCTGGCACTTTTACAGTCATGGTGACCGATACAGCGAATTGCACCGCAATGGACACCGCAATAGTTGGTATTACAGAGACGCTACTTGTAACTGCTACGGCCAATGACGCTACTTGCAATGGCGTTAACGATGGTTCAATTACGCTAAACGATACGACGGGCGTCGAAGGGTTAGCTATTTCTTGGAGTAACGGCGACTCTACGCAAACGATTCAAGGCTTGATGGCAGGAACTTATACCTACACAGTGACCGACTCTTTGGGCTGTAGCGTACAAGACTCTGTATCCATTGATGCAGGTGCTGGACCGACGGTGGCATTGACGGCTACGGATGTGAGTTGTGGAGGGCTATCAGATGGTTCCATAATCATTGACAATCCAGATTCGACTTTGATTTACACTTGGAATACGGGCGATACGACCACGATGCTTTCGGAAATCGGCACGGGAACTTACGAAGTGACGGCTACCGATTCAATGGGTTGTTTCACCGTAGCTTCGGCAGAAACAATAGCTACTTCTTCGGTGAATTTTGCCTTGACCAAAACCAACGTCACTTGCGAAGGGGCCGCCAACGGTACGATTACCTTAACGGCAGATTCCAGTGCGTCGGACTTAACCATTCGTTGGAATACGGGTGATTCGACGGCAATGTTGACCAATTTGGCGGTTGGAGAATACACCGCTACCGTTTCCGATACTTTAGGCTGTTCGACAATGGCGAGCATTGAAATCATTGCCGATAGCAGCTTACAAATTTCCCTTACGGGTAATGATATTGATTGTGTGGGCGATGCCGACGGACGAGTAACAGCCTCTGTGATTGGCTTCAATGGCAACGATGGGTTGACATTTGTATGGAATACGGGCGATTCAACGGCTACGATTAGTAACCTAATGCCGGGAGACTACCAAGTTACGGTCACTGACACCACGGGTTGCTTTGGTACGGCGGGTGTAACCTTAGCCGCAGCCGACTCCATTAATATTACTTTAGTGGTCGCAAATCCAACCTGCGAAGACACCACGGGTACGGGAGCAATTTTAGCAGGTGCAACGGGTGGTTCTGGTTCCTTTACATTTGATTGGAGCAATGGAGACTCCACCAACTCTATCAACCAATTATTGGCGGGCACCTATATTTTGACGGTTACGGATTCTTTGGGTTGTACCCAAACGGACTCCGCCACTTTAGTTAATCCACCTTCTTTGACCATTTCGGCCACGACCGACCAAGATGCCACTTGCGACGGAACGGAAGATGGTAGTGCTTCGGTGATTGCCACGGGTGGAACGGCCCCATTTACGATTTCTTGGAGTAATAATGCGACTACTTCCACTATCAATAATTTGAATCCCGGCACCTACACCGTTCAAGTAAGCGACGATGCGGGCTGTGAAGAAATGGATACCATCGTAGTAGGACAAACTACCAATATCAACGTAATGGTGACCGAATTGCAATCTGCTTCGGGCGAAAATGCGACGGATGCTATTGCGACTGCCGTTGCGACGGGCGGACAAGCACCTTATACTTATAACTGGGATAATGGCGTAGAAGCAGATACGATTACGAACTTGAGTAGAGGCAACCACGATGTGGTAGCAACCGACGCTAACGGTTGTACGGGAATGGGCAGTATTGACATTCAGTTTTTTGAATTGAGCGTATCCATTATCGAAGTTAGAAATTTACAGTGTAACGGGGCTCCGACGGGTCGAGCTACGGCTGCTCCAAATAATGGAACGGCACCATTCACCTACGTGTGGAATACGGGTGATTCCACTCCTATTCTTACCAATTTGCTTGCTGGAACCTATACTGTCACCGTGACCGACTCGGTGGGATTAAGAGGATTAGGTAGTGTCACCCTTACCCAACCCGAACCGATTCGATTCAACTTGGAAATAACGCCTCCAGGCTGTTCCAATATTCCCAATGGCCAAATTGTAATTAATGCTACGGGGACGGTAGGTAATCCATTATACGATTTTGGTGTCGGTGTCACTCCTAATCCGCTTATTTTAGGCGTGACGGACGGCGTGAAAAATTACAGTATTCTTGACGGTAATGGATGTCGGGCCGATACGATGTTTACCATCGAAGCTTTGTCGCCCGACCCACCAACGCCCAACTACGGTGTAAGCTCTCTTGGCTTAGTGGCTACTTTCACCGATAGTACCCTAAACGCCGCCACTAGTTATCTCTGGAAATTTGGCGATGGAGCAACCTCCGATATACCAAGTCCCATTCACCAATACCCCGATACGGGTGACTACGAAGTCTGCTTGATTGTGAGCAATACTTGTGGTGTAGATTCCCTTTGTCGAAATATTCGCATTGACCCTATACCAGTGCCAGGCGTATCGCTAACGTTTGGTCGAGATACGAGTAGCTTATCGGGTACGGTCGTTCAAATTCCGGTGACGGTCGGGGCTTTCGAAGACGTGGCGGGCATCAGAGGCGCCTTTGAATTGACGAATCCTGCGATTGGAGAGATTCAAGCGGTGCGCGAATTGAATCTACCTGGTTTGGTTAGGGAGAATATAGCCATTACTAATAACTTAATCAACGTAAATTGGAGTGTAGCGGATACGAATTTAGTCACATTACCCCCAGGCACCCAGATATTTGTAATTGACCTGCTGCTAACGGGTAGTTCTGACCAGTGTACGCAAATTCAACCTGCCACCAACGAATCTATGTTGGAATTTACCAAGACCTTTATGGGGGATTTGGTACCCGCTCCTTTCGTGATTAATTCGGCGGAAATCTGCATTGCTAGCACAGTTGCGATTTCTGGAAACATCAGTCGAGAGAGTGACCAAGCTATCTCTGGAGTTGCGGTGACAAATAACGGTATGCTCAGCGATACGACGGCTGCCGATGGAAATTATGCTTTCACGGGGCTACCCGGTGGAACTACTTTTAATATTAGCGCTTCCAAATCGGATGACTTATTAGAAGGAGTAACGGCATTTGATTTAGTAGCCATTCTACAGCATATTTTAACCCGACGGCTATTGGATTCGCCTTATAAAATTATTGCGGCAGATGTTGATAATTCGGGTAGCGTGACGAGTCTGGATTTGGTCCAATTGCAACGACTTATTTTGGAACAAATCGATGCTTTTCCCAATAATCAACCTTGGCGTTTTGTTCCCGAAAGCTACCTATTTAGAAATCCTAGTAATCCCCTAATGGAAGATTTCCCCGAGTCGATTCAACTGAGTCGATTAGAAATTGATTCGGCCAACATTGACTTCGTGGCCATCAAAACGGGCGATGTAACGGATTCTAGTCCAGCAAGTGCTCGCTTTTTGAATAAAAAAATCGGTTTTGAAATAGAAGAGCAGTTTTTCCGAAAAGGAGATAAAGTTACTGTACCCATCAATATTACCTCCAAAAATACGGTACTAGGGTTCCAAGCAGAATTGGATTTTGACCATAAGAAATTAGCTTTTATTAGTGCTTCGAACGACAGTTATATTTCGATTGCTAATAGCAATTTGGGGACTAAAAATCTGGAATACGGTCGCTTGAAAATACTTTGGCTCAATCGAAAGGAACTTCCTTTCCGTACGCTTAAAAACGGACAATTTCAGTTGACGTTTACGGCCCTCGCCGACGGCTACCTTTCTGAAGCAATGCAACTAGTTTCCGAAGGATTTGATGCTCAGTTATTTGTAAAAGGAAACGCAGAAACTACGGTTCAAACGATGAGTTTGGTCGTAAATAATGCTATTGAAACAGAAGAAGAAAGTGTCACCCCCCCAACCTTGTTTTTGATGGCTGGGGAAAATATGGCCGACGGCGGTTGTAGCGATAATATTGACAACGACAACGACGGATTGATAGACTGTGCCGATGCGGATTGTTTTTGCGAATGTAATACCGTTGAAAGCGTTAATTTAATCGCCAATCCAAGCGCCGAAATGCCCGTCAGCAACGGCTGGCAAACCGTGCAAGGGACTTGGACTACTCGTGGCGCTAATCCCTCTCCGCAGGACGGAGCAGCTTATTTCTATCCGCTCAATAGCGAAACGGGACAACTATCACAAGTCATTGATTTAAGCGCCGACGCCGATAAGATTACTCAAGGTACGGTTCGTTACGCCTTTTCGGGCTACGTTCGGTCGTTCGACCAAGAACCTAACGACCAGCCACAGATTCTGATAGAATTAAGAAATAGCTCGGATTCCACCCTATCCAGCTACGATTCGGGCATTATCAATAGTTTAGACGATTGGACTCAACTATCTGACACCATCAATGCACCCGTTGGTAGTGCAACGGCTATTATTAATTTGATTGCTCGGCGTCGAAATGGCAATAATAACGATGCCTATTTTGATAATTTGTCCATGACAAAAATTGTGGATGGCAACTGTGAAGACCCCTGCGAAGACTTATTTATCTTTGGTCTCACCACTCCGTCTGTTCCCAATAGTATGGGCGGGACAGCTTCCGCTTCACTAGCAGGAGGAACGGGTCCAGAAACCTATCGTTGGAGTACGGGCGATTCGACGAGTGAAGTAACAAATTTGATGCCTGGTACCTACACAGTAGAAGCAACGGATTCGATTGGATGTACGGCTTTGGATAGCGTTCAAGTTTTTGCGGATAGTTCTTTCTTCCTCAGTTTAACGGGAACGGACGTAGCTTGTGCCGATGACAGTACGGGTTCTATTACCGTTGCCGTAACGGGTGGAACGGCTCCGATTACTTTTACTTGGTCGGATAGTACTTTAAGTGGCGATACGTTGACCAATTTACCCGCAGGAAGCTACAGCGTTACGGCCACCGATTCAACGGGCGCATCGGTCATGGCTTCCATCGTAATCAACAGCGGTTCGAACATTCAATTAAATACAACGGATAGTAAAATAGTGGATGAAAGTTGCCCCGACGCCAACGACGGTCAGCTAAGTTTAGTCGCCGAAGGTGGACAAGGTACTTACCAATACATTTTGAATAATGACACTACGGATAATGGTGTCTATATCGGACTAGCGGCGGGAGAATATGCCGTGACTATCTCCGATTCGACGGGTTGTTCCGTCGTCGAAACCGTCACCGTTGGCAATACGATTTCGGGTACGTTAAGTGCCAATTTTACCGCTACGGTTACCGATACTTCGGTGAATCTGATGAGTACTACAATGGATACAACGGCCACTTACAGTTGGACGTTTGACAACGGTATGATGTCTTCCGAAAGGAATCCTTCGGTTACTTACACTATGCCAGGCAACTACGAGATTTGTTTGACGGTCACTAACGACTGTGGCAGCGAGACAAGTTGCCAAATGGTCACCTTTGGTATTACGGGGCCCGTAACTTTCATTGTCAACGGCGTTAACGGCACAGCCAACGATACGGTCGTAGTGCCCATCACCGTACAAAACTTTATTGACATCACTTCCTATCAAAATACGATTGCCATTCAAGACACGGCCATTGGACGAATTGTAGGTTTTAGTAATTTCAATTTACCGAATCTATCGGCGGATAACTTCTTCCAAGTCGATGACTTTACGTTGACCAATGTCTGGTTCGACGAAACGGGATTGGGCCAGTCCGTAACGAATAATACTGTCATTTTCAACTTGATGGTAATGATTGATGCGCAGGTCGATACTTGTGTGCGGGTCAACTTCGTGGATATGCCCGTGCAGCGACAAGTGACGGGCATTGCCGACGGTGAGGTGATGGAAGTACCGTTTGAAACCATCAATGATGATATTTGTACGAGACAAACGGCAGCCATTACGGGTACCATTACGAGAGAAACAAACAGCGCCGTTCCCGGTGTCCAAATCAACGTTAGCAATTTTGATAAGATACCAACTACGGATATTGACGGAAATTACCTAGCCGAAAAGTTACCACTAGGCAATACCTACGAGGTGACGCCAGAGTTGAATACACCGCTACTGGAAAGCGTTTCTACTTTCGACATTGTCTTAATGAACCGACATATTCTAGGCACTCGATTACTCGATTCTCCCTACAAAATCATTGCGGCGGATATTAATCAATCGGGCACTATTACCGTGTTCGATTTGGTGTTGATTCAGCGAGCAATTTTAGGACTTAATACGAGCTTCCCCAATAATTCGGCGTGGCGTTTTATTCCTAGGTCCTACGAATTTATGGACCCAACGAATCCGTTGGCGGAGGATTTCCCCGAGTCTATCACGATTGATACGATTGGGACGGACGTTAGCGGTCAAGACTTCGTGGCCATTAAGACGGCCGATGTTTCCTATAATATTCCGACGGCTACTCAACCGTTAGCTACTTCCAGAAGTGGTCAGACCCTGCAATTGAACGTGGATAATCAAACTTTTACGGCGGGCAAAACAGTTAAAACAACCATTTCTACTAAAGACCTAGCTGCTATTTCAGGCTTCCAAGCGGAATTTAATTTTGATAATACGCAACTCACTTTAGTCGATATTCAACCGAACGCCTCTTTGGGCTTCACTGCCAATAATATCGGGACAAAATACCTCAACCAAGGAAAACTTCAATTGGTTTGGGTTAACCGAAGTGACAACAATTTAGCGGAAGTCGAAGACTTATTGGAATTGACTTTCCAATCAAAAGGTAGCGGTGAACTAAAAGAAGCACTGCGCTTAGACAGTCGCTATCTCGCAACCGAATCTTACACAGCGGATTTAGCGATTGGAAAAGTCGCTCTAGATTTCACCGAACGAATACAGGTTTCCTTGGACGAGTTTACCGTTTATCCCAATCCGACTAAAGGACTTGTTGATTTAACTTTTGGCAAAGAAAATGGAGAAAAGGTGGACCTATTGCTTTACAATGTAACGGGGCAATTGGTCAACGAATGGAAAGGAATCGAAGGGTTAATTCAGCAGTTAGATTTGACCAATTTCCATAACGGTACGTATTTGCTAATACTGAGGAAGTCTTCGGGAGTTGCGGTGAAGCGGATAGTTTTGAATAAATAGGATTGAGCAGGAGAAGGAGATTCTTTCATCCCGAAGCATTTTGGGATTCTTTTCAAGTTTAAAAGAGAAAGATTCCTTGGAGGAATCTCCCTCTCCTGTAAGTACTCAACGCAGGTCACGAAACCCGCAGGTATGGGTATCAAGCTAGCTTGAACGCTTGCTGATGAGTCTGGAGTCTTGATACATCAAGTTCATTATGCAATGGAGCGTATCCCATTCGCCTTATTCACCTCATTAACCCTATTCACCCCATCAACCGTATCCACCTCATTCCCCTCTCTGCACCAATGAAAACGCAACCGCCTCGTCTTCCCACCCAATCAACTCCCGTTTACCAATCCCCTTTTGAAACAAAAACCAATCTTGAATAATTTGTTTCTCTCCCGCATTTTTTGATAAAAAGGTACGGAAGTTAGTGGTTGAAGTCAACTGCAGCGTAGTATCTAGGGGCGAAGCGATGATAACAAATTGGGTCTGTTCGGCTTCTTTGAAACGTAGCACCCCTAAAGGGCGAACGACCAAGCGAGTTCCTTTTGTAACTTGTGGTGCAAGCACTAAGACATCTACCCCTTCGTTATCCTCAAATCGTCCAAAATTAGCTGGATACGGCAAGAATGTGTGGTCATCCGTGGTGCCGGCAGGCTGCGAAATAGCGACCTCGAAAGCATTTTTGACAGCACTATAATCGGGCTTTTCGGGCGTTTGTTGACAAGATTGGCCAATTAACAACAACAGAAGATAATAGTATTTCATGAGGAGCAAACTGGTGAAACGAAGAAAACGGTTAAGGGCACAAGATAATGATTATTAAATAATGTCCCTCCAAACCTATAAATTTATCAATAGACGAACTTACACTTTATGGCCTATTACTTGATTTTTACAAATATTTGTTTGGTTGATACAACTTTTGGCAGCACAATTCCTTTATTTTTGTATCCATTTGTATTTTTCACAAAGACATTTTATTTGCTCACCAATATACTCCACCATGGCAGTTTTTAATTTATCCATTAATGGTCAAAAGCGTCAAGTCGATGTTGACCCTACAACGCCCATCCTCTGGGTACTAAGAGACCATCTACAGTTATTGGGCACTAAATACGGCTGCGGTATCGGCCAGTGCGGTGCTTGTACCATCCACTTGAACGGAGTCGCTATGCGTTCCTGTTCGTTTCCAGTTGCGGCAGCCGTTGACCAAGATATTACCACCATTGAAGGTTTATCTGAAAAAGGGAATCATCCCGTACAGCAGGCTTGGCTAACCCACGACGTGCCCCAATGCGGCTACTGTCAAGCGGGGCAAATCATGAGTGCCGCTGCTTTATTGAAAGACAATCCTAACCCAACCGATTCGGATATCGACGTAGCGATGAATGGCAATATCTGTCGGTGTGGCACTTACACCAGAATCAAAACTGCCATTAAAACGGCAGCGAAAATGAGCTAAGTAATCATTTAAAAAAAAAGAAATAATGACAACTATAAAAACATCCATTGGCCGACGCTCTTTTCTCAAATCTTCCGCTTTGGCGGGCGGTGGTATGATGCTCAGCTTTAGTTGGTTGGCTTCGTGCCAAAATAAGACCGAAGCAGAAGTCTTAGCCATGCCCAAAGAATGGTTTGACATCAATGCTTACTTAAAAATTGGGGACAACGGCGTAGTGACCATTTTTGCGCCCAACCCCGAATTTGGGCAAAACGTTCGAACCTCCATGCCCATGTTGGTGGCGGAAGAATTAGACGTAAATTGGAAAAAAGTTATCGTTGAACAAGCGCCCTACCACGCCAAGAAATATGGGATGCAGTTTACGGGTGGAAGTCGGGGTATCATGTCTCGATGGAATCCCCTACGAATGGCGGGAGCATCGGCTCGACAAATGCTAGTTGAAGCGGCGGCAAAAACGTGGAACGTTTCCCCATCGGAAATCACCACTGAAAATGGTATCTTATACCATAAGGCAACCAATCAGTCAGCGGACTACGGAGCCATGGCCGCCTTAGCAGCTACCATGCCCGTACCCGAAGAAGTTCAATTGAAGGATATTAAGGATTTCAAACTCATCGGTAAATCTCAAAAAAACGTTGATGGAAAAGACATCGTGACGGGCCAACCAATGTTTGGTCTGGACTATCGCGAAGAAGGAATGTTAATCGCCATGGTGGAGCATCCGCCCGCTTTTGGCATGACCCTCAAATCGGTGGATGCCGATGCCGTTAAAGCAATGCCCGGCATCAAAGACGTTGTGACCATCAAAAGTTACAAAGACGGACTCGAAAAAGGAGTTTTTGACACCAACGCTTTTCCCGAATTGGTAGCCATCGTCGGTAATTCTACGTGGGAAGTGATGCAAGCCAAAAAGCAATTAAAAGTCGAATGGCAACCTTTTGCCCCCTACCAAGAGAAAGTCAAAGGCTGGGGAGGAGAAGTAAATACCACTACTGTTCCCGCTGGTTTAGAATCTACCGCCGACCACGAGGCCCAGATGGCCAAACTAGCCGCCGCCCCTGGAAAAGTAGTTCGAAAGGACGGCAATCCAGAAAGGGCCTTCAAAAAAGCGGCGAAAGTAATTGAAAGAAGTTACTCCGCTCCCTTCTTGGCGCACAACTGCATGGAACCGATGAATTCCTTTGCGCACGTTGAGGGCGATAAGGTGCGGATTGCTACGCCCATACAAATACCCAGTTTAATCGTTCCTACTTTGGCGGCGAGTCTAGACATTCCTGCCGAAAATATTTCCATGGAGATGACCCGAATGGGTGGTGGATTCGGACGACGCGCTTACGGGCATTACGTAGTGGAAGCCGCTATGATTTCCCAAAAAGTCAATGCGCCCATCAAGCTGATTTATACCAGAGAAGACGATATGTCAAACGGTATCTATCGCCCGACGTATCAAGCAACTTACCGTGCAGCACTGGACGAAAATAATAACCTCCTTGCTTTTCACGTCAAAGCGGGAGGTGTACCCGAAAGTCCACTGTTTGCCAACCGTTTTCCAGCGGGTGCCATCGACAATTACATGGCCGAAGAATGGTCGGTTCCTTCTAATATTACCATCGGAGCTTTCCGAGCGCCCCGCTCTAATTTTATGGCGGGTGCCGAACAGTCTTTCCTAGACGAGGTGGCCGAAGCCATGGGCAAAGACCCGATTCAGTTTCGCTTAGATTTATTGAGGAAGGCACAAGAAAAGCCAGTGGGCGAAAAGAACGATTACGACGCGGCGCGCTATGCGGGCGTATTGGAATTGGTGAGGGAAAAATCAAACTGGACACAAGCGCCCAACAATGTAAATCGAGGCCTTTCCGCCTATTTTTGTCACGACACCTACGCAGCGCACGTGTTAGATTTGAGCATTCAAGACGGGAAACCCGTGGTTGATAAGGTAACTTGTGCGATTGATTGCGGGGTCGTCGTTAACCCCGATGCGGCGACCAACATGGCTGAAGGTGCCATTACGGACGGCATTGGCAATGCTTTTTACGGGGAATTGACGTTCAAAGACGGCGTACCTCAAAAGACAAATTTTGATAAGTACCGTATGATTCGCATGAGCGAAGCCCCCAAAGAAATTGACGTTCATTTCGTGCAGAATGACATTGCACCAACGGGTATGGGCGAACCGCCTTTTCCCCCTATTTTCGGTGCAGTGGCCAATGCGATGTACAAAGCAACGGGTACCCGTCAATATCGGCAGCCATTCATGGGAGACCGAAAGGTGCTGGGGTAATATGTCCAATCCAAAAATAATGTTACGCCTAAAATTCAAGGCTTTTTTCGGTCGAATCGTTCGGATTTTCACCTTGTTCCCGCTAAGATTTTTGCGGCTACTACGTCATTTTTGGCGGGGCGTAACCTTTCAAATAACGAGCAAAGAATATTGGAAGGACGAGACGGTAGAGAAAAATGGGGTATATGTTTCGGTAATTTGGCTGACGGAGATAGGCGTACTTTTTTTGGAATTATTGGGCGTGGGTGAATTGTACGAATCGCTCAACGATTTTGTGAAGTTCAACAATCGACCGTTGACTAGCAAGGAAATTGAGTTAGCAAAATCTATCTATCAAAATAGCATTGATTATCAAGCCGTTCGGATTGACGAACGAGCTTGGGCGGGTCCCAAACAGTACCACTTTTGCTACGTCAGCTTCAACCTCATTAACAGTTGGGGGCCGATGCGCCCGCCAATTTTCATCCACGAAATGATGCACATTTGGCAGTACCAGCAGATGGGCGCTATTTACATGATTCGTGCTTTGCTGGCGCAACACTCACAAATGGGGTACAATTACGGTGGCGTGGCAACCATTCGCCATAAAATGGCGACGGGGCAGACATTATTCGATTTCAACTTAGAACAACAGGCGGAAGTGGTGACGGACTATTTTTTACTAAAATCTGGGCAGCGTCCTCAGTGGGGAATGGCAATGGTGAAGGATATATCGGATTACGAAAATATATTAACTGCCTTAATGAAAAAGTTTAACTAAACCAAAATTGAGTAACAAATGAAGTTTTCAAAAAAAGATGCACTCAGTTTCTATGTCGGAATCATTACTGCGAGCGTAATCATTGCTTTGATTGAAAGCTCGGTAAAAGAACAGCCTTTTGAATACAACTATTTTAAAATAGTTCTCTATGCCGTACTTGCTATCATCTTTGGATTTTGGCAAGGGAGAAAGAAGCAGAAAAAGGTGGAGCAATAGGATTTATTAGGGTTAACGT
>JBCCQK010000060.1:0-24337 GCA_039024375.1 Bacteroidota bacterium | reverse complement strand
GACCACATTTGTTAAAAATAAGGTTCAATGCGAACGGTGCGCTGCACCTTTGAGACCTATTTTTAGCAGCAGATGATACAAATGTTATCGGTACTCCGTACCTTTTTGCCCTAAAGTAAACTTGTGGGGTGTCGTTAGACTGGCAAAGTATCGCCTGCTTGGGAGGCATGGATTTTAGCCCGTAACTTATTTTTATCTTGAAACGCACACCTTGCCGATTCCGCTCGGCATTTTTTTAACATCCATCAAGTTTAAGAAGACCATGAAAATACTATTCGTTTGTTTAGGGAATATTTGCCGTTCTCCACTCGCAGCGGGTATTTTGCGAAAGCAAGTAATGGAACTAGGTTTAGGTTGGCAGGTCGATTCGGCGGGTTTGGCGAATAAATTCGTGGGCTGTACGGCCGACCCAAGAGTGGTAGAAGTGGCTCAAAAACATAGGATTGATTTGTTGGACCACAAGGTCAGAAAATTTCAAAACAGCGATTTTGTAGTATACGATGTTATCCTAACTATGAGCGATGATTTAGCTAGACGACTTGTCGCAAAGGCGGCTAATGTGGCGCAAGCGGACAAAATTTGGTTATTGCCCGATTTCTTGGACGGACTAGCGGATACTATTGATTTACCCGACCCCTATTTTTGGGAAGTGCCGCTTTTTGAGTCTTTGTTTTACAAAATAGAAGCGGCTTGCGTTAGGGTAGTAGAGACTTTTAATACACCCGATATTATGGAGTTGTTTGAGGAGACGGTGAGTTCGAATGCGCTGACTTACGAGCTAAGGACTTAATGGGTAAATCATTCCACTTCGGCTGATTTACCTATGCCCAAATCGGGATTCAAAGTCGAGTTATACGGCAATGCAAATACCCGACTTCCCGAAACGATAAAGATGTTTTTAGTTATCCATCAAGCTAATTTACCAATTACTATAGCAGAACCCGACAACATCCGCAAGCGGTTATTAGGACAGGGCAATGTTGGTATTATACCCATTTACGACTCGCTTTATCAAGCTAATCAGTTTTTTCGTGAGGAGGAAGGGGTATTTGATGTAGTTTACTACGAAGATTTAGAAAAATACAAATCGCAATTGGCTCCTTTTATTAGGTGGGAGACGTTGCCGATATTACGACCGAGGTATTTCTAAAAAAAGGCGACCATTCTACAAACGGTCGCCTTCGGTTTCAATGTCAGTTGTTAATATAGGTAAAAATGGAAGTTAGCGAGTAACCACAAAGTCCTTACTAATCGTTCGTTTTCCGTTGCGCAGGGCTAGATGATAGACCCCTGTTGGCAAATGAGTCAGTAAGATGCGGACTTTGTTGAATCCCACTTGAGCGGGTATTTGCCGTTGTAATTGTAACTGACCGAGTTGATTATGAATAGAGAGTTGGTATTGATTGTCCGTATTATCTTCCCATTCCAGTGCGACGAAATCGGTGGCTGGATTAGGGAAAAGCGTTAATTGTTCGACGGGTTCTCTGGCTTGAACGGTAAATAGCTCTGGCTGTCCGGTGATGGTTAGCCGATTGGGATTAACAATAGGTTGTCTGGAACCTTTAGCCGCCGATTGCCCAATATTTAAGGTATAATCTTCTACTTCGCCCCAACTGAAGGATTCACATGGGTCGATTAGTTCTCCCCATTTCATGGCAATTCTCATTCTGATTTTGCCGACCACGGCATTGGCGGGAATACCGATGGTACCCGTCACTCGGTCTTTGCCAGAAATTAAAAATGCTGCTTCTCCTTCGTCTTCGAAGTCGCCGTCTCCGTTGAAATCTATCCAGATTTGCCAATTTTCTTGATATTCGAAAAAGCCAAAGCCGGGTGTGAACGCTAAATCTAAAGTATTACCCGCCGTCACGTCAACGGGGGTGTCCGTAAAATCTCCGTAACCGCCATCGTCTCCCGAATTGAACGTTTGTCCCGCAATTTCTACGGTTTGAATCCATTCGTACTGCGTATTTCGTCCCAAAGCGCCACAGTATTCTACGATTTCTACGTTGGATTGAGCGGATGGTACACAAAAGTTCTTGGTTTCTTGTTTACCGTAACTACCTCCGCTAGCTAGGATTCTCCCCGTGGCATTTTCGATTACTTCGTAGCCACCATTGCCGTAGGCACAGCACATACCATCTCCCCAAAGGTCGAATATGGTAAAATCGTAACAGCCAGGAGGCAAACATAAATTCGTTGCTTGTACCGAGCCGCTTTCAAAATTATTGAAAGGGCCTGCTCGATTAATCAATATTCCATTGGCATCCTTGATTTCCCACTGGTTTTCTTCACCGTAATTATCCAGCGTAATGTTTACGGTAATGTTATAGCAGTCCTGCCCCGTATTTTGAGTAGCCACACTGACCTCACCCGACACGGTACAACCGTTCGCATCTGTCACCACTACGGAGAAATTCCCTGGAGCTAAGCCATCCACATCTCTAGTGTTGGCACCACTAGACCAATCGTAGGTATATTCTCCCGTTCCACCCGTGACCTGTAAATCGACACTGCCGTTTTGGCCGTTCATTGCATCGTTGCTGGTGAACGATAGCTCAATAGGAGTCGGTTCGGTAACTGTGTAACTGGCAACTTTACGACAGCCTTTAGCGTCCGTTACGGTCACTTCGTAGTCGCCATCGGGTAAGTTCAAATTGTCAAATTGTCGGACACCGTTGGCCCAACGGTATTGATAATTCGGAGTACCGCCGCTGGGAAATACCTTAATATTGCCACTATTTTGCCCATTGCATTGGGCATTTCTGACCTCTTCGGTTAAGGTAATCGCAGTAGGTTCTTCCAGAACAGCCGTGGCGGTCGCTTCGCTGCCCGCCTGGTCGGTTATTGTGACGGTGTAGGTTCCAGCGCCTAAATTATTTAAAGTCAATTGGTTAGCGCCGTTGCTCCAAGAAATGTTATAATCGGGACTTCCTCCCGCTACGGTGGCTTGGATACTACCCGTATTAGCACCGTTACAATCGGGATTGGTGGTATTACTAATTAAAACTTTCAGTGGTTCGTTGGCTTCCACGGTTCGACAAACTTCTAAAGACCAACCTTTTAATTGCCCTCCATCTAGTTCTACGCCATCCGAGACCAATAATTTCCACGTTCCATTGATGGGCTGGTCTGTAAAAATATCAAAGGACTCTAATGGAACGATGAGTTCGTTGCTGACGGGCGGACTACAAGGAATATCGGAGACACCGTCCGCTCCAAAAGTTAGCTGTATCTGGTCTTCGTTGCCACAGATTTCTCGGAGTAAGGTAGCCTTTCTGCCATTGGGACTTTCCAAACTAATGGTCAAATCGCCAATCCACGAATGCTCAATGTCTATACTGACTTTTACACTTTGTACCATTCCCGTTTCGGTCAAAACAATGGGCGAAAAGATAGTACTTGGCAGGCCGCTTGAAATGTTTACATCTTCTGTATTTTGAACCGTAAAACACTGGTTATTAGTCACGGTAAAGGTACGAATAGCGGAGTAAGCGCCCGCCCCACAGTCGTTGAAAGACCGAACTCGCCAATAGTAAGTTACGCCGTTTTCCAAGTTGAGCGGTAAGGTATAATTCGTAGCTATTAGATTAGCTTCTGCATAAAAGATAGTGGCAAAGTCGGCCGTTTTTGATAACTCTAATTGATAAGCCGCTACACCATTCTGTGTATTCCAACTAAAATCGGGCGCCATGGCGACTTCCGTAGCGTTGTCCATTGGACTCCGAAGAGAGACGGCACTCGGACTACTCGGTAAAACGTTGAGACTAATTGTTTTGGAAACTTCCGTATCACCGCTAGTTCCTTTGATTTCGATATTGTAGCTACCCGTTTCTGCCAAGGTCCGTAGATTCAACGTTAGGGTAGTGTTGCTACCTACATTAATAATGGAAGAACCAAAAGCATTGCTTGAAAAGATGTTGGGTAATTCTGCTGTCAAATTCACTGCTCCCGAAAAACCATCAATACTCGTGGCGGCAATGCCAACGATAACGGTACTACTTTGACAAGCAGTATTGGTGTTAGGCGTTAGGGTCAAATCGAACCCCGGTTGAGATTCTTTGATTTGAAAATTGGCGTCCGAAACGTCAAAAAAGACATTATTAGCGCCTTTAACTTTTATTCTGGCGGTGTTGGTCACCATACTATTTTGAATAAACACTTCTTCCGAACCGTCGTTAGGAACGTTTTCGGCTAATAGAATCGGGTAGCTGTTCCCGCCGTCAACGGACAAATAGATATTTACTGCGGTACAATTGACGGGTGCTTGATTAGAGCCAGCTACATCCCAAGTTACACTCTGATTGGCGCCCGCACTTAATTCTCCTCCTCCATTGGGTGAAAGAACTTTAAAAGGGCCAGAATTGGCGGCAACTGTAATCGTCATATTGTCGTGGGCCGTGCTGCCCCCATTGCTATTATTATCTCGAACCGTAAATCGGAAATCCATATTTCGACTAACCGAAGGTAGTACCTCCCAAGTGGACGAAGGATGGTTATTGTTGGTATCTTTGGCGGGAAATTGTCTGATAGGATTGGTACTAGGCTTCAAAGAGCGAAAAGTGGGACCTTTGTCCGAAGTCGATAGGGGAGGCATCGATGCTTCTTCATTGTCCATCTGCTCCCAGGCGTAGGTTAATACGTCGTCATTTGGGTCAGTTGCTACTCCTACGAGTTCGAAAGGAGTAGAATGAGGAATGGTATGGTCTGATCCCGCATCGGCGGTGGGTTGCCCATTGTTGGTAGCTGTTTTGTTAGCGCAGTTATCCGCCGCTCCCGTGGTAAAATCTTTAATCTGTCCTATACTGATGGAGTGAAAATAGTCGTCACTGTTTTGCTGAACGTTGGGAAAGCAGATACCCGCATAGCCCATAATTGTCGAGCCACTCCCAGGTTCAACGGAAGTAATAAAGCTACTACTGCAATCGTTGTTTTGCGTATGATTGGCCCCGAATTGGTGACCAATCTCGTGGGTCACGTAATCGACGTCGAAAGGGTCTCCTTTTGGAGATTGCGCACCCGTAACACCGCCCGCTTTGATACTGCTCGTACAGACTGATGCGAGGTAGGCTACCCCACCATTTCCCGTAGCAAAGACGTGACCAATATCGTAGTTGTCATTACCGATTACGTTGTCTATAACGTTTTGATTTTCGGTTAACATCGCCCCTGTATCATTATTTGTATATCCATCGAAGGCGGCATTGGTGAAAATAATTTGGTCATTATTAGGAACCATCTGTAAAGCTACGGCTACCTCCCGTTTTAAAATTCCATTCACTCGATTAATCGTAATAGCCATTTGCGCCATGGCGCCCGCCTTCGTTCCTCCGAAGGCGGCGGTGTATTCCCCCGTCACGGCGAGTGCTAGCCGGTAGGTGCGTAAGATACCGTCATTACTTCTTGCTACGTTGTATTGGTTTGCAATCGTTCGGTAGCGGTCTTTTCCGTGCAGGTGACAACCGAACGCCACTCCTCGATTTCTTTTGGCCGCTTTTTTATGATAGACCCGATAAGTAGCAATAGTTTGATTGGTCTCCACTGCCTCAATAACTTGCGTACCTTGTTTGCTAGACCAAATCATGCCCGAGAGTCCTTGCGGTGTTATCTCAAAACGTATAGTTGCTGTTGGGTCGTCGAGACCAACGCCCTCGTAGGTTTGAATCGTTGGAAATTTCTTCGCTAATTCTGGATGCAAAGTGTTGGAAGGACGTACTTGGTAGCGATACAAGCGTCCGTCAGCGGAAGGGAAAGGTAAAGTGGTAGGATTAGAATTATTACGCGCCGCCGTGTTGATCTTTTGCAGGGCTTGGGTAAATTGCCTTTGGTGAAGTTGAAATAGTTTAGATTTACTTACAGATAGTCCATTTTTAGTAAGAATACCAGGATTCAGGTCAGCAGAAGGTTGTGCTTGCCAAGGGGAATTACCATGAAATTTCTGGGCCTCTAATTGAAAAACAGCTATTGCAAATAAAAAGAATAACAGAGTTCGTCTCATTACCATTCTTTTAATTTTCTGTTGCGAAAAATTAACAATATTGCGTTTTGCTTAATTAGAACTGGTTGTTTTGATTAAAAGGAGTACATTAACCAGGAGGGGAAAAAGATAGTTTTAGTTTAATTTTTCTCTTTCGATAGTTGGGATGAAAACTATCGAGTTATGAATACTCAATCGGACTTGTTAACCCAATCTCCTCTACAAATAGGAGGTTAGATTCAATAGAAAAAAGTACACTAATGCTTTGCCTGGGGTATCTTTATAATTTCCTTCAAAGGGGTGCAAGAATTAAATTATTAAGGGGCTTCGTTTGAGAATTGAATTGAAAGGTTATTTACTTTTCTTACAGTAGCAAGGTTCTTGCCAAAATTGATACATTAAAAAAATGAATATTTATTTTAAAGGTTAGGTGTTCTGTTATTTTTGTTTGGTGATTATATCCATGTGGTCGCCAATTACCAATGAATGATAAGTGATGGGTAATGAATGATAACTTTCGTATTTTAGAATGACAATATTGCGTAATTTGCTACGAATTAAAATCATCTATCATCCGTCATTCATTATCCATTTGGCGAAGACATCAATTCCAATCTAATAGTTACTTACAATTTCTTTAAGCCAATATATAAAGAGCAGATGTTGTGAAAACGCTTACCATTGATTACTTTTGCGGCGAAATTTTGGAGGGAGGTGTTGGTTTTGTCGAAATCGTCCAATTATTTTGGTTCCTATTCAAAGTGTTCTATGAATTATTACAAGGTAAGTATCACATCTAGTCCCGATAAAAAAGACCTCATTATGGCTTTGATGAGTGAAGCCAATTACGACGGTTTTGAAGAAAATGATTTTGGTTTCAAAACGTACATCGAGGAATCTGCTTATCAACCTGCCTTCGTACAAGACCTTGCTGACCGCCTAGATTTTTCCTACAAAGCAAAATTAATTCCCCAACAAAATTGGAATGCCATTTGGGAATCCAACTTTCCGCCCATCCAACTCGACAATTTTTGTGGCATCCGAGCCGATTTTCACCCGCCGTTTACGGACGTAACCCACGAAATAGTTATTAATCCAAAAATGGCTTTTGGTACAGGTCACCACGAAACTACTTTTTCCATGATGACCATTATGCGGCAATTAGACTTTTCGGGAAAAAGAGTATTTGACTACGGGTGTGGGACAGGTATTTTGGCGATTCTTGCTTCCAAAATGGGGGCGGACTCCATTCTAGCTATTGATTATGACCCCCTCTCTTACGAAAATACCGTTGAAAATTGCCAAAAAAATCAAATCACCAACGTTACTCCTCAACTCGGCGAACTCGCTTCGGTGGAAGCCAACAATTTTGACCTTATTCTCGCAAACATCAACCGAAATGTAATTTTGGATTCTCTTGCTTCGTTATTTACCAAGACAAAAGAAAGGGGGCAAGTATTGATTTCTGGTTTCCTACATTCCGACGAAGACATGATGGCTACAACGGTGGATATTATCGGTTTTTCCATCAAAAATGTCGCACGTCGTGGAGAATGGATTTGTATGCAACTGGAAAAATAATACGCTACATAGATACCAATCAATCATATACAGTTGCTACTACTGGTTTGATTATTGTAGAGTTAGAAAAAAGAGGTTTTGTAAAAAGAGTACGAATAAGTATTAAATACATATCAAAGGATACCTTCTATCTTAACCTTCTTACCTTCCGCCACCTTTCCATTTCTGAGTTCGTCTGTCCATCATATTTCAATAGTAGATTTACCATGAAGCAATTACTTTTTCTAGCGTTGTTTTTGATAAGTTGTTTGAGCCGTGTGGAGGCTCAACGATTAGAATCTTTTTCTGAAAATAAAAATCAGTTCACCAACGAGTTGAAAAACTACATGACATCGAGTAAGCGAAAGGTGATGAACGATATTTTTGAAGAATTTAGTAAACGGTATAAGGGGGGAACTTTTACTGCTGAAGAGCAGGACACAATACGGTCAGTTTGCAACCGAATGTTGGGATTGAAAATGACAGCGAGTCCTTACTTCAGCGACTACCTTACTAGTTTAACCTTTATCAAAAGTCAAACGAATGGCCCTCAGCGGTTTATAGAATGGCATAATGTGTTGAGCAACATGTTCGACGATATTGAACGGCGCAGGTTGAAACCTATCAAAGATTACCTAGCCTTTTCCACGGGACTTTTTGAGCACACGGCTCTGAAATATGCCAGCACGGGTGGAGTATCTTGGTTGATTTTGGCCGATTCGTTCAATTTGGCCTACGAAGAAAAAACACCGAAAGTTATCATTGAAGCCTTAGATTTATTGGCCTCCAGAAAAGGGGACTCTTTGCTGATTAGTGGAACCAGCGGCGTGTTCTACCCGCTTACGAATATTTGGGAAGGAAAGCAAGGCGTAGTTAACTGGGAAAGGCATGGATTAGAAACCGACCATTATTGTAATCTTGGCCCTTACCAAATTCAAGTGAAAAAGACCACTTACGACATTGAAGAATCGGTGCTGCATTTTCCTACTTTTTTCCAAAAGGACTCCATCAAAGGTCGCTTTTCGGACCGATTGGTGGCCTCGGGGCAGATTAATTCCTTTCCTCGCTTTACCTCGCAAGCGAGCGTTCTACAAATTGATAACCTTGGGCCAGGCATTAAATACATTGGAGGGTTTAGCCTTCAAGGAACGAATGTATTGGGAAGTGGAACAAAAGAAAACCCCGCTCAAATATTACTATACAACGAACGAGAAGAGCTGATTTTTCGAGCACAGGCAGCTAATTTTATCATAAAAAAAGGAGAACTCATTACGGGGTCTGGGGTCGAGGTTGGCTTGTATCAAGGCAATGATTCTATCGTTCACCCGTCGGTCAATCTCCGTTTTGACATTATGAATCGAGTAGTTTCCTTTACGCGTGGTGAACGAGGGAGTGACCGAAATCCATTTTTTACCTCCTTTCACCAACTGAACGTAGATTCCGATAAACTTACTTGGTACGTTAACCAAGATTCAATTGAAATTGGTGGCCAGGCCGTAGCAGTTGGTAAAAGTGCTAACAAGCAGGTCGCCTTCGAATCGCTCAAGTATTTTTCGCCCAGTGTCTATCGCCAAATGCAAAGTATTGGGACCGTCAATCCCATTTCTACGTTGAAAATTTTTGCGGATATGGAAAATACCAACACCTTAGATGCGGGGGCTTACGCCAAACGGTTGAACCCTCGGTTTGACATTCAAGTAATTGAGCCTTTGTTGTACGATATGGTGTCCAAAGGATTTATCAAATACGATAAAGATACAGAGATGATTGAAGTCAAGGATAAGGTATTTCACTACGCCGATGCAAGTCGTCAGAAAGTGGATTTTGATTACTTAAAAATCATATCCCAATCCAATAAACCCAATGCCATTATCGACTTGAAGAATAAGGATATGATGATGAATGGAGTGAAAAGTATTGAATTGAGTGCAAAGCAAAAAGTGGGGGCTATTCCGACGGGTAAAGCCATCAACTTGAAAAAGAATCGAGATATGGAATTTGACGGTCGCCTCTTTGCGGCCTACGGCGTTTTTCAAGGAAAGGGCTTTAATTTTGACTACGATAAATTTAATATTAAGATGGATTCGGTGCGCTATTTTAACCTGTTTGCTCCAACGGGTGAGGTGGATGCCAAAGGAAATCCAGTAGCCAAAGCCATTGGTAGTGATATTGAATATTTGACAGGAGTCCTGCTGATTGATGCACCTTCCAACAAATCGGGTAAAGAAGATATTGCTATTTTTCCGTCTTTTCAAAGTAAAGGGGAATCCTACGTTTTTTACGACAAGGACAGCGTTTATACTCGGGATTCTTTTTATTTCAAATTGGAACCCTTTAGTTTTAATAGCTTGGATAACTTCACGGAAGATGATTTGAGTTTCAAAGGGAAGATGTACTCGGCGGGTATTTTTCCCGAATTCGAAGAGACTTTAGTATTAAAAGAAGATAAATCTCTGGGTTTCTTGACCCAAACGCCCCAAGAAGGTTATCCAACCTACCAAGACCGTGGCAATTTCAAAGGAGCACTCGATTTGAGTAACGAAGGATTTGCGGGAGAAGGAACGCTGAGTTACTTGGGGGCAGTGGTCAATTCGGATGATATTCTTTTTACCCCTAAAGAAATGACCGCAACGGCGGAACGCTTCGATTTGGCCGAAGACCGCAGTAAAGAGATTCCCCAAGCAGTCGGACTAGACGTTACTATCAACTGGAAACCCTACGGCAATTCGATGGAAATCCGAACCAAGAAAGACCCTTTCGATTTGTACAAACAAGGGAACTACAAGTTTACAGGTTTGGGGATTTTAACGCCGTCCGGTCTGAAAGGAAGTGGATTGCTGAATTGGGAAAAAGCCAGTATGTACGCCGACGATTTTTCCTTCGGTGCTTTCTCCGCTCGTTCGGACACCATGAACGTCAAAATCAAGTCGCTGGAAGCAGACGCCTTAGCTTTGGAAACGAGTAACTTAAAAGGCTACGCTGATTTCGATAAGCAGTACGCCAAATTCGAGTCGAACGATGAAGTAGGAGCAACTTTTTTGCCTTACAACGAATATGTCACTTCGATGGACGAATTTGAGTGGGATATGAAGGGTGAAACCATCACTTTCCAAGCTAAAAACAAAGATTTGGCTGATTTTACCTCTACTTCCAAAGACCGAGATTCTTTGACTTTTTTGGGTAAAACGGCACAGTATAATTTAAAAAATAGCCAGCTAAATATTGGTGGCGTAGAGGTTATTCGTTCGGCAGACGCCTTTATCTATCCCGAAACGGGAGATATTACCATTACTGCGGGTGGAGCGATGCGGCAGCTAGAAAATGCCCGAATCGTGGCCGACACCCTAAATAAAAACCACGTCATTAATAAAGTGACGGCCTCCATCAGTGGTCGAAAAGAATATTCTGCAACGGGGTATTACGAATACAATATTGGTAATCGGGAGCAGGAAATTTATTTCGAAAATATTTACGGTACACGGGTCGGAAAGGGTAAGAGAAGTGAGAAGAAAACGGAAACTAGAGCGAAGGGAACCATCAATCCCGAAGATGATTTTTACATTGATAACAAAACCCAATTTCGGGGAGATATTTCGCTGAATGCTTCTTCGAGAAACTTGACCTTCAAAGGCTTTGCCCGTTTTGATGCACCGTTGATGCCTGACCCCCAATGGTTTACCGTAAATAGTGAAGGAGATAAAACCGATTTGACAATTGCCTACGATGTGCCGAAAAACTACGATGGAGAGCAACTTCGCACGGGTTTTTATCTGAGTAAGGAAAACACGAGAATTTACGGACGGACGATGATGCCATTGTTTTTTAGAAAAGACCGACCGATTTTGCCCGTTCGAGGAGTATTCAAATTTGACGAGGAAAAGGACGAATTTGTTTTTGGAGATTCCTTAAGTATCATCGAAAATCAGCTTAGGGGGACGAAATTGACTTTTTCTAACAAAACGGGAAAGCTAAAAGGAGAAGGAGAATTAAATATTGGCGACGGTCTGAAATATATGGATATAAAAGCGGCGGGTACCATTGAAACGTCTTTTCCAAATGGAGAGGATTCTACTACTTTTGATGCGCCCGTACTAGCCGACTTGATGGCAGGAATAGACATCATCATACCAGAAGCTTTACTGCGAATTATGGCTTCCGATATTATTTCGAGTAGTTTTGATGCGCCCGATATTGCTTATTCGGCTAAGAGTGAATTTTATACCAAAGGGTTGAGTGCTTTTTTGAAAGGGGACAAGGAACTGGAAGAAACGATAAATATTATGAACAATCGGACCCTCTTTTTTCCAAAACGATACAAGCACCATACCTTCTTTTTTAGTGATTTACCCATGAAGTGGGACCATGAGTATCAATCCTTTGTTTCTCGTCAAGACAAAGTAGGTTTAGGGGCCATTGGCGCCGAAGCGATTAACAAAATCTTGACCTGTTACGTAGAATTTAGAATGCCCTCTAATGGAGATGACCGATGCTACGTTTATATTAAATCGCCCAGCGAATACTTCTACTATTTCAGTTATAAAAAAGGAATTATGAGTACCGTTTCTAATAATACGCGCTATAACGACGCGGTGCTTGGACTAAAAAAGAAAGAGACGGTCATCAAGATGGATGACGGAGAATTGTACGAAATTCAACCGATTAATCCGGGAACGGCTCGAAAGTTTGTGAATCGGATTAAGGCTACTCGAAATAACTGAGAGTATGTTTAAAAATATTATTGTGCTAATCTGAAAACTTCGTAATTATCTACTGAAATCAGTCTGATGGTTAGATGGCTTGATGGTCAACGTGACGTAAGAACCATCTAACCATCTAACCATCAGACCATCAATTTTTTTTTGAAAGTTGGAAGTCATTGATTTTAGGATAGTTGAAAATTTAAACATACTCTAAGTCAATTTTATCATATTATTATGCTCAATACCCATCAAGTAAAGTCAATACGAACTTACCGAAAAAATCTAGAGTTAACCCGTCCCTACACCATTGCTTACGAGACTTTCGACTCCGTAGAAAATATTTTTATTGAAATAGAAACGGAAGGCGGGATTTCTGCTATTGGTGCAGGTGCACCTTCCGCTTTTGTGACGGGCGAAACCATGGAAAGCGCCGTTAGCCAATTTTCAATCGTGGAAGCCTTTTTGAAAGGTGCGGATATTCGAAAAATATCGGCGATTATCCGTCGAGCGCAGCAATGTTTTTCCAAAAATCCTGCGGTATTGGCCGCTATCGACATTGCGTTGCACGATGCCTACGGCAAAATGTTAGGATTACCTTTGGTCGATTTATGGGGGCGGGCGCACCAAAGTTTACCCACTTCTGTCACGATTGGTATCCAATCACTGGAAGACAGTATTGCCGAAGCTAAGGAATATCAAGCATTAGGCTTCAAAGTGTTGAAGTTGAAAACGGGAAAAACCTTATTGGAGGATATTGAAATTTTCACTAAAATCAGAGAAACGGTTGGTCAAGAAATGGCTATTCGAGTAGATGCGAATCAAGGCTATTCCGTTCAAGAAACCGAAATTTTTTACCAAAAAACAAAAGATTTAGGCTTGGAATTAATTGAACAGCCACTGCCCGTTGCCGATTATGCGAGCATGCAAAATCTTTCGCCTGCCGTTAGGAACTGTTGCATGGCCGACGAAAATTTGAAGACCACCAAAGATGCACTTACCTTCGCCCAACCTCCTTTACACTTCGGGCTTTACAATATCAAATTGATGAAGTGTGGTGGAATAGCGGCTGGAAAACAGATTGCGGACGTAGCTCATTTGGGCGGTATCGGTTTGATGTGGGGTTGTATGGATGAGAGTATCGTCAGCATCACCGCTGCCTTGCACGCCGCTTTGTCGAGTCCAGCTACCAAATACTTGGATTTGGATGGTAGTTTGGATTTGGCCGTTGATGTAGTTCGAGGTGGGTTTTTGCTAGAGAATGGCAAGATGCGACTCGGTGAAAAAGCGGGGTTGGGTGTACATTAAAGAACCTTCTTTTTCTACATGCCAATCGAGTACTGAGAAGTCTGACCTCTGACAGACTCGCCCGCTGCGCAGTCGAGCGGGTTCATCGGTCTTAAATCTGACTTCTCGCTTTATTTCTCCAATATTTCGAAACCCCGCTGCACTCGGTGCCCATCCGTATCTACGACAACTAGTTCGTGCTTTCCCGGCTCGGGTTGTAGCGCCATTTCGTGAAAAGTTTCCGTACTTCCTAAGTATTGGCCGTCTAAATGCCAATAAATAGTAGTTTCTGGTTGACGGTGGGCAACCCTAAAAACGGTTTGACTTGGATGGCCATCAATATCAATCGGTACGTAAATTTTTGTGGCTCTTTTAGGATAAATAAACTGCATTGGCTGAATTTGATTACTGTTCATTGCAACACAGTCGGGATGGAAATCGGGTAGGGGCGTATAATCTGGATTTTTAAAACCGTAGTAATAACCTTCTACGGGCGGCAATACGAACCAAGGTTGATGTACCATATTGCTTGGGTTTTTACAATTACTATTGACTCGAAAGGTAGCGCTTTTATCTAAGTGAACGATGCGATGATGCGGACAAGCAGTTACCTTTATTCCTGATGTAGCGACTAACAACGTGTCGGCCTCGCAAATGTCCATTGCTCGAAAACCGCTTTTTTGACAAACGGGTAACTCCATCATATCGTCGTAAGGGGGCGCAAACCATTCGCTACTCGGGAGCAAATCAAATAAATCGAATAGAATGGGTGCTGCTGCTTTTACGCCCAACAGACCCGGTCGGCCTTCTCCATCGGCATTGCCCGCCCAAACGCCTATCGCATATTTCGAGGTGACACCTACTGCCCACGCATCCCGAAAACCAATACTCGTTCCCGTTTTCCAAGCAATTTGTTGGCTCGATTGGAATTGGTTCCAATTTCCTTCCGAATTGGGCCGTTCCACTTTTTGCATAGCGTCGAAGGTCTGATAGATGGCAGCGGCCGTAAGTACAGGAGCTACTTTTGTAATATCTTTTTTAGTATTAAACGAAATTCCCCTTTCAGGATGTAAATAATTTTCCCGTCGAAAATCATCTTTGTAATATCGGCTATCGATTTGCGAGTAGTGATTGAGTGTCCGAGCCATGCCAGCGTAAGCGTTGGTGATTTCTGATAGCTTTCCCTCAGCGCCGCCTAAAATAAGCGTTAGACCGTAATGGTTAGCGGGCTTTTGCAAAGTAGTTAGCCCCAGTTGTTGTAGTTGAAAATGAAACTTTTCTAAACCATAATCCTGCAGTAAATGCACAAAAGGAACATTCAGCGACCGAATGAGCGCCCGTTTGGCCGTAATGACTCCGTCGTAGGAAAGGTGATAATTTTCGGGTTTATACCCCTGCATTTGCGTGGGGACGTCGGATAGTAAACTATTGGGGAAAATAAGACCTTCTTCAATGGCGGCGGCCAGCAAAAATGGTTTGAGAATACTTCCCGTACTACGGGGTGCTTTGATAATATCTACTTGCTCGCCGTGACTAGCGCCTGCACCTACCACATTTCCGACGTAGGCAATCACGTTGCCCGTTTCTACTTCTTGGATGATGGCAGCAGCATTGTGAATGCCATTTCCTCCTAGCGCGACTTGGTGCTTAGAAAGAATTAAAGAGGCTTGTTGCTGTAAATATTGGTCGATGGTGCTTTCGTAGCGAGTTGTTTCTGAGCCTTTCTTTTGAGTCGCCATTTTATCCAATAAATGAGGAGCTAATCTAGGTAGCGGAATGGGAGCTTCTGGTAGGGCTTCCGATTTGGCTAGGTCTAAGGTCATAGCGTCGAATTGGCCACTTTCGAAAAGACGATTGAGTAAACGATTACGCTTGGCCAGCAAAGCCGAACGATTTTTATTGGGGTGAATTAAAGCGGGGCTGTTGGGCAAGACGGCCAACGTTGCGGCTTCGGCCCACGATAGTAAGTTGGGCTTCTTGCCGTAGTAGCGCCAAGCAGCGGCGTCCAATCCAACGACGTTGCCGCCGAAAGGGGCATTAGCGGCGTAAAACGCTAAGATTTCTGATTTGGAATAAGCTAATTCGAGCCGAAACGCTAAAATGGCTTCGATGAGTTTTTCAAAAAAAGTTCGTTGTTGGCCAAATCGAGACAAACGAATCACTTGCATGGTCAAGGTGCTGCCTCCACTTACGATGCGGCCGTTCCGAATATTTTGAATAAGCGCTCGACCAATCCCAATGGGGTCAATTCCAGGATGATAAAAGAAGCGACGGTCTTCAAATTCGGTGATAGCAGCGATGAACTTTTCGGATAGTTCGGCTTGGTAAGGGAAACGCCACTGTCCGTCTTCGGCAATTTTAGCGCCGAGTAATTGCTGGTCTTTATCTAATAAAACAACGCTCGTCGGTTGGTCGAACAAAGGGTCGGGTAGGGCGCGCCAAAACCAGAAGAGCAGTACGAGCGCTAAACTAACGATTTTTTTCGGATGTTTTTTCAGCATCGACCCAACTGATTAAAATTTTGGAGTTAGATAGAAGATATACTGGTTAATGGTTAAATTGCTATATTGTTTTATTGTTAATGGAACTAGTAATTTTATTTTAGATTACTATTTTTCAACAATATATCCATATAACAATACAACAATTTTTAGAATGAAAAGTCCAATTTTTACCTTAAATTAGTATGGCTTAGAACGTTACTGGCTTCGATTACTAGTCACCAGTCACTAACCACCACAAAAACGACTAATTTCTTTGAAAAAGCAAATCTACTACTTTCAACGCTCGACTTTAACGGCTTTTTAATACTTTTACGTCCGTAGCGAAGAGTTGCTTCATTAAACTAAATACATGACCCAACAATCACTTTTTATCGTTATCGAAGGCCTAGACGGTTCGGGGAAAAGTACGGCTTCTTTGGCCTTGAAAAAATTGTTAGAAAAGCGACTTTCCCGGGAAGTGATGCGCACTTACGAACCGAAAGATGACGCCGTAGCGGGAACGTTCATTCGAGATATTCTGGAAAAACGTATCACCCAATTTGACCCCTTTATGTTAGCCCTCGGCTACGCAACCAACCGTTTAGACCACAACAGTCGGTTCATTCGACCTTGGTTGGCGCAAGAGGGATTACAAGTTGTCATTTGCGACCGCTATTATTTATCCTCTTTGGTGTACAATAGTTCGGAGGATTTTTCTTTTGACCAAGTGATGCTACTCAATCGAAAAGCCCTACGACCAGATGTTATTTTCTTTCTCAACGTAAGTGCTGAGGTCTGTCGAGAACGGATGAACCAACGTGACGAACCGCTGGAATTGTTCGAAACCAAGCTAGATTTGTATCGACAAAAATATATCGAAGCGATGGAGTATTTGCGAACAAACCGAGCAGAAAATATTGTAGCCATTGATGGGAACCAGTCGGTGGAAAAAGTGGTAGCGGCGATGCTACGGGAAATAGAAGTCTTGTTGAATGAGCACTAAAGCTATCTATTTAAAACGAGGATATAAGCTGTTTTTCTTACTGATAATCAGTTGCTTGCTGCTTAGAGAATTGTTGATGGGCGTATTGATGGGTGACCCGACCGTTCTACTGGAAGGTTCCATTTATTTACTAATGTTGTATTTTATTTCCAAAAACCACGAGCAAACTAAGACGGCATTACTAGCTTGGGCCGCTATTTATCTAATTGGCCTAACGGGCGTCAAAGCGGGTGCTAAAACGCTCGTCATTCTGAGTGGAAACGGTTGGGAAATTGACGATACGCGCTATCGAATTGATTTATTTTTGGTAGGACTAGGCTTTTTTATTTTGCTTTTTAGAAATGCGTTTTTTGAGCGAGAAGCAGTGGGAGGGGAATAGAAAGGGGTTGTGTAAAAAGTCATCAAATCAAATCATTTGTGTAATTAAAGTAAAAGTTGCTGGATGGCTATATTGTTAAATGGTTATACCCGCCCGACTGCCGCTAGGCGGGCTGGTTGTTGTAAGACAAAGTATTACAAGAACAATATAACAATAAAACCATATAGCCATTATTTCAGTTATAGATTCAAATTTAGTTTATTGATATCCTTTTTACACAACCCCCTACGAAAACAACGAACACGTAACGAAACGCTCCGAGTTGTGGAACGAAGGATAAGCGGTATCTTTTGAGGATACCGCTTATCAGTGTCCATACCTTCCTACCAAAAGACCACCAATACATAAATAATCAAAGCCACCAACAACGCCATGTGCGTCCGATAGTCCAAATACCAAGGCTTGCCTTCCATACCCTGACCAATCAGTTCTGGTCGGTAAGTGTATTGGTTCACGCTTTCTAGGTCGGGTGCGGGAGTCAATAAGCTGACTGTCACAAAAATAATCGCACTAATTACTAACATCACCCCAACATTCATCGTGTAATGAATATCTAATGGATTGAAAACGGTCACAAAAATACTGATACCCGTACCGAGCATTAGGGTCCAAAAAGCCCCGTCTGCGTTGCCTCTTTTAAAAAAGACGCCGACTAGGAAAATAATCGCAATGGGCGGCACCACGATGGAGAACATCAACTGTAAATAGTCCCAAAGCCCTGTAAAATGCTGAATCTGCGGTGCCCAAGTGGCGGCTACGACCATTAGAATGACGGTCGTAATTCGACCCGTTCGGGCAATATCCGTATCGGTCAGATTGGGTCTATTGGGTTTCACGAAGTCAATCACAATTAGGGTAGAGGAGGAGTTCAAAGCGGAATCCACACTTGATAAAATGGCCGAAATAAGTCCTGCTAGTACCAGTCCCGTTACGCCAACGGGCAGCACATTTTTAACCAAAAAAGGAAAAACGCCGTCGCCATTTTCAATATTGGGGTATAAAGCTAGAGCCATTGCACCCGGAATTACCATGATAAAAAGGGGAATAATCTTCAGAAAACCCGCAAAAATCAATCCCCAACGTGCGTGGTCTAGTCCCTTTGCGCCGAGTGCCCTTTGAATAATGTACTGATTCGTGGACCAATACCAAAAGCCCAAAAATGGGACGCCCATTATCAGTCCTGGCCAAGGGAGTCCTTCGTCGTCGAGTGGTCGAACGACACTGAAATGACCCTCAGGCGCTGAATTGACTACTTTATCCCAGTCAAAATCGAGTTGGCCGTACAATATATAGGTCAGAATACTACAACCAACAATCAAGATAATGGCTTGAATGGCATCGGTATAAACCACCGCCTTCAAACCGCCTGAAGCGGTGTAAAAACCAGCAATCAAGGCTAGTCCCAAAGCGGTTGGCCACATTTGTAAACTAGGAAAAAAGGCCTGTAATACGAGTGTTCCTGCGTACAAAGCACCCGCCGTTTCAATCATAATGGTCGCAAAAATGGAAACCCCCGAAAAGAACAACTGCGAACGACGGTCGAATCGACCTTCCAAATACTCGGGAATGGTCGTAATTCGAGCGTTTAAGTACAGTGGAATGAAAATCAGTGCCGCAATGATTAGCGGAAGACCCGACATCCATTCGTACACCGAATTCACAATTCCCGTGGTGTAAGCTGCTCCCGATAGACCAATAATGGTGGTACTAGAAATATTAGAAGCAAAAAGCGACAGACCAATTAAGCCCCAGCCAAAACTTCGACCGCCTAAAAATAAGTCTTCGCCCGTTTTAGTAGAACGCGCTATCCAGAGACCGATACCAATTACTAAGAGGAAATAGCCAATGATGATGGCAATGTCAATGGTAGAAATTCCAGTTTCCATACGTCAAATTTTCGTTTTGTTATGTTTTGTTCTTTATAAAATACACGCTGAGAAAAATGTAAAATTACAAACCCGCCAGACTGCTGTGCGGGCTGGTCCAAAATCTAAAAGTATTGATAATCAATAAGTTAAATTTTTTGAAATGGTAAATTTATTTTTTACTGTTCCTAAATAGAATGAAAAAGTGATTTTAGAATTATTAGGGGGTCGAAATCGGCGTCCGCTACCATGACATGATTCTAGTAAACGCCGTCAATCAAAATGTTATTCGAATGGGCGGCTAATATAGGATAATTTGCCAAAGGTACAAAAGGAGTGAACATTCCATTTAAAAAGGTCTCAGATTTATCTTATCGTTTTCATTAGTACTTACTGAGTAGGAAAGCTGTGCTTAGCTTGACATCTGTTTTCTACTGAACAGTTCCGTTATTCTTCTTCTAAAGAACTAATGCACATGACCGTTTCGTTTACGTTGATGGGCGGAGTGGCCAAATTATACAGTTGGGTTGCGACAATGGGTGGATATTCAAATCCGTGAACGCCCGCAACGATTGTAAAAACTGGCCCTTCGTTTTTACCTTTTAAAATGGAGATAGGAAGGTGAGTTGTATTCCCTAAGTCATCCGAAAAATTAATTCGAAGATGTTCAACGCTGGCTTTAGAATTGTTCTTAAAGGCGTTTTGGAATTCATTTTGTGCCTGTACTAAGTTGACTGCCAAGAAGAAGAAAATAGATAGAAAAGTACCTTTCATACGAGTTGATTTTTTCGATGAGATGGTTTGGTTTGCGTTCAAACGAGTAACAAATAACAAACAACAAATATCTAATAACTACCTCAACATTTTCCCCGCAATTTCTTTCATTAATTTAGCGGCTACCATAGCCGTTTGGTCTGAAACGTCTCTATGCGGATTATATTCGACAATATCCGCTCCGATAATGGGTACGTCGATTTGTTGAATAAGTCGTAACACTTCCCGAGTGGTCAGCCCACCCGGTTCGTGATGGGAGACCCCAGGCGCATACGCAGGGTCCAATCCATCTAAGTCTAAAGATACGTAAATCGGTTTGTCAAAAGTAGGTCGTTGTCCCGCTTCGAACTGGTGCATTTCAATGGTTTCTACGCCAAAACGTTGCATTTGCGCTCGTTGGTGTGGATTGATGGCTCGAATGCCTACTTGCATTAATCGACTGGCCAGTTTTTGTTCCATGATTCGGGCGAACGGACAGGCGTGCGAAAACTTATCTCCTTCAAACTCGTCGTACAAATCGCCGTGCGCATCAATTTGCAATATATCAAAAGGTTCGCGAAACTGGTAATGTGCTTTTATAATGGGATAGGTGATGGAATGGTCGCCGCCGAGCGATAAGGTACGAACGTTCTTACTCAAAAGTAAAGCAAAGTGCTTTTCAATGTCCGTATATGTTTTGATAGATAGGTCTCCCGCATCGTGAAAATGGGCGTCTTCAATGGGATTGACGTTGAGTTCCGTCCAGTAATTGGCCGAGCCGCCGTGTAAGGCCGCCCGAATGCGGTTGGGCGCTAGGGCGGCTCCTTGCAGATAGCTAGATTTTTGGTCCCACGGGACGCCGACTAGAGCAATGTTTTTTGGTAGCATAAGTTAGGAAAATGTAAAATTTAAAATTCAAAAGTGCTGGAAATCAGAAATTTAAAATTTTCGAAAACGTAAATTTATTTTTTCATTATTACTTTTTTTTGCTGCTACTATTTTTTGGACAACGGATACGGCACTTGATTTTTGACGTGGACAACGGATTTAGACGTTGACCTAAATATCGTTTTTTCTCTCACATTCAATTTTGAATTACTCATAGTACCTTGCCCATTGTTCATTGCTCATTGCTTTAAGGTAGGCGCCGATTCCATTTCCTTTCGAAAATTGAATCTTCCCTTCGTTTAATAAAACGCCAATTGCAGGGTCTTCCGCCAGCAAAAGTGCGCCGTCCATATCGACGTAATCCAATAGAGGTGCCAAATGAGCGATGGCTGATATGCCGATGCTCGATTCGGTCATACAGCCACACATTACTTTCATATGTAATGATTTAGCTTGTTCTATCATGCGTAAAGCGGGGGTGAATCCGCCGCATTTCATCAGCTTGATATTGACCCCATGAAAGTGGTGGTGGCACTTTTCGATGTCCCATTCCGTTTGGCAGCTTTCGTCGGCAATCAATGGCACGGGGCTTTTTTCGTAAAGTATTTTCATGCCGTCCCAATTGTCCGCCGATAAGGGTTGTTCTATAAATTCGACGCCCAAGTTAACGAAGGCTTCGGCATTGGCTAGGGTTTCTTCTACCGACCAAGCGCAGTTAGCATCCACTCGAAAGATGGCGTTACTTTGCTTTCGGAGCCCACGAATGATGGCCACGTCCTCCTTCGTTCCCAATTTTATTTTATAAATCGGGTTGGGAAAATCGTTCATTTGAGCCAGCATTTCGTCGATAGTGCCAATGGAAATGGTGAAATTACTAGTCGGTAAGGAAGTATTGGGTAATTCCCATGCTTGGTAAAGTGGAAGCCCCAATCGTTTGGCCCAAAGGTCATGGGCGGCGACATCTAAGGCGCACAGTAGAAAAGGATGATTTTTGAAAACGGGGTGAATGACCTTCCAAAATTCGGCGGGATGGTCAAAAGTTTGCCTTTCAATAAATGACCGTTGTTCGGCTAAAATAGCTTGGAAAGTCGCCAATTTTTTACCGTAGTAGGAAATAGCCGTCGCTTCGCCAAAGCCCGAATAGCTTGAGTCTCGGAGTTCTACGACCACTGCTTCTCGGTAATGAAAAGTACCGTGCGCAATGGTGAATGGCTTTTTGAGGGCTAACTTTAGCGGATGAACGACTAGTTGCATAGGGCAGAGCTTTGCCCAAATGTATTGCTTATTTAAAATAATACCTAATGCCCAATTCGAATTGTCGCCATTTTTTCGCTTCCGAATTGGTCGAGGTTAAATAGTCCGTAAAACCGTGATTGTACTGTAAGTAGGTTTGTAGTTTAGGCGAAAAGCGGTAACCGATACCACCCATAGCGGCAATATCCCAGCGGTGAACGTTAAGATTATCTACTGAATCGTCTGTTCGAATGTTGGTCGTCTGTTGACTAAAAGCACTCAAATCCCTGCTGAAATTACTTTCTTCAAAAGTAGTATATCGAAATCCGTGCAAACGAGCGATTCTACCACCTACATGGAAGGACCATCTCGGACCGACTTGGTATTGAATCGAAATGGGTAGTTCGATGTAGTGAAAACTTTCAAAATCAACTATTTGCTGGCTAATGTTGGTAGGTGCCATCGTTGTTTCACTAGTGTTTTCACCCCCCGAACCAGTGTTGTCCACATCTACGCTAGGAGCAGAAGTAGAGAACGTACTGTCTGCTTCTGCAATTTCCGTTTCTGGCTCCATCGGGTCTTCTACCGTACTAGCTATTCCAAAGTCGCTTTCTGCGTTCCGGCGCTGACTTTGAGTACGGTCAATTCGCTTAGCGTAACCTAGACCCATTAGTAAAGACCATCTTTTGCCGAGTTGATAATTGGTTTGCAGTCCCAGTGCAAATCCGCCCTGTTCGGGGAAAACGGTGGCAGCGTACAACCCAAAGTGCCACCGATTGGGTTTAGATGCAGGTTTAGGGGTGACCTCTAGCGTAGTAAAGGTTGATGGAAATTTGCGTATGGATACCATTGGTAAAAAGTCCGTCGAGAACCTATCATTGTTCGAATCGAGTAGGGGAGTAGTGGATGATAATTTTTTGTTTTCTTTGGCAGTCGGGGTTGTTGGATTAGGATTTGTTAATGGGTTCCTTGATGATGGAATGTTGTTGGCAGTTTCCTTGGAAAAATCAGTTTCAACGGCGGCAACTGTACGTTTTGCCGTTGATGAACGGATAGAAGTTGGATTTTTTGGAACTTGGGATTGCGTAAAATTATCGAGTGATTCCTTCTGATTGACATCAGTTATAATCGTAGTTTCTGGTTGCTTTTTTTCGGATGCAGTTGCTGTTTTTACAGATGATTGGTCAGTTGAAAGCTTAGACGGTACTTCTGTCTGTGCGACTTTTTCTGATGGAATAGGGGAGGTTGTAGTAGGGGTTAGGGATTGAAAATATACTATACTGATTCCTAATACGAGCATACCTACACCAAAGAACCAGAGCCAGATAAAGCGTCTCCTCTTCTCTTTTACGGGCATTTCCTCATCCAACAACTGAGACATGGCCGCCCAGCTTTGGTCGAGAAATTCGTCGTCAATATGTATTTTTTCTTTATCCATTATTAACTTTGTCAATATCCATTTTCGGCAACGATGCCATCGTCAAACAAGTAGCGTCTTAATTTCTTCCGAGCTTCCGATAAATGCCACTTGGAGGTACCTACGCTAATGTCTAGTTCTTTCGCAATTTCGTGGTGTTTGTACCCTTCGATAGCGTATAGAATAAATACTTTTCGAGTGGCTTCGGGTAATTTGTCCACTGATTTCAAAATATCTTCCGCATACAGTCCTTCGAGCACATAATTTTCTTTGGGCTTATCTCCTTCTTCTATTTCTAAAAAATGAATCTTATTGGATTTCTTTTTAAAATGGTCAGCTAAGCTGTGATAGACAATTTTTCGAATCCAACCCTCTAGCGAACCGTTGAATTTAAAGGTGTGCAGCTTTTTAAAAACCCTAAGGAAACCCGTATTGACGATTTCCATTGCCAAATTGCGGTCTTGCGTATAGCGCAGGCACATCCGTATCATTACCGGATAGTACTTTCGGTAAAAGATTTCTTGGGCCTGACGGTCATTTTTGACGCAAGCGGCTACTAAATCGGTTTCGTTATGATATGTCGGTTTCTTGCCTAAAATAAGATACCTATTTTAAAATTAAATCTTCTAAAAATATAATCGTCTTCAACGATAAAGTTGCTTCCCTCAAAATCTTGAACGTAGTTAGCCTTCTGCCATTGTAAGCCTAAACTGGTGTAAAAATTAGCCTCTTCCGAAGCACCAAATCGAATCCCCAAAGGGGGATATTATTTAGCGCCAAGTTTGGGGATTCGAT
>JBCCQK010000059.1:0-24367 GCA_039024375.1 Bacteroidota bacterium | reverse complement strand
CGATTTGGGATGAGCTATTCCCGCCCGACTGCCGTAGGCGGGCGGGTTTTTCTTAGACGACTGAAAAATTTAGGAGTTTATCGAGATAAATGACTCAATTTTTCGGGAAGTATAAGGAAGAAAGAGCCGTTCGCAAACGTAAAACTTATTTGTGCGTCGTTCCTAAGTAGCTACGCCTACTCAATAGCAGAGAATTTCCGAAGGTCACACTATTTATTCCCACACACCACACAAAAATTAGAAACATCATGAAAAAGATTTTTTACACTGCTTTGCTATTATTGACTTTTGCCGCTTGCCAGCAATCGGGAAACGGAAAAGATTATGACCAAATGGCGAAAGACCTATGTGGCTGTATGCGCCCTTTGGCGGATATCAATACACGGATAAAAAAATTAGTGCGTGAAGGAAAGACCGACCAAGTTGCAAGTTTGTTTACCGAAGTAGAACGACTATCGAAGGACGGAGAAGCCTGTGCTAACTCTTTGGAAAAAAAATACGGTGCGGTAGAAGGAGAAAGTGAAACTAAGGCATCGGCTGCTTTGAAAAAGCACTGTCCAGATATTGCGCAAATGTTAGAGGAAAGCGAAGCAGCAGTGCAATGAGTGAAAACTACTTTACAGTAGTCGAAAAGAAATAATGCGTATATTTGTTCCTTTGAATAAAGCGTATCGGAGAAAGCATAAAATGAATTTTCTCCGAGTAGAAAAAACAGTAGGAATGGAAAAAATGAGAATAGGAATAAGTATCGGAGACATTAATGGAATTGGTTTGGAGGTGATATTGAAAACAGTTTCCCACAAAAATATCACAGAGGTCTGTACCCCCGTTATTTACGGTTCAACAAAAATTGTTTCTTACCATAAAAATATCGTGGGGATTGAGGATTTTAAATTTCAAGGATTAAGGGACGCCTACCGACTTCATAATGATAAAATCAATATTGTCAATTGTTGGCAGGATAGTGTTAATATCACTTTAGGAAAGGTATCAGAAACCGGAGGTAAATACGCCATGATGTCTCTAGACCGAGCAGTCGGGGATTTACGAAATGGCTTAATTGATGCAGTGGTCACAGCGCCTATCAATAAACAAGCGATGGGCATGGCCAATTTCAAATATCCCGGTCATACGGAGTATTTTACGAAAGAATTCGAGGCGAAGGACAACCTAATGTTCATGATTACCGATGACGTCAAAATTGGCTTGGTCACTAATCACGTACCGATTACGAAGTTGGGAGAATTGATTACGAAAGGACGTATTCTGCGCAAGCTACGTATCATGAACGAAACCCTCAAAATGGATTTTGGCCTCGAGCGTCCAAGTATTGCCGTTTTGGGACTTAATCCACACGCTGGTGATGGAGGTGTACTGGGTAAAGAAGAAGAGACGATTATACGCCCCGCTATTATTGAAGCCAAGAAGAAAGGAATGATGGTATTTGGCCCTTACGCAGCGGATAGTTTCTTTGGCTCTTCCACCTACCGAAAATTTGACGCTATATTGGCGATGTACCACGACCAAGGATTGATTCCTTTCAAAACCCTTGCTTTTGGTTCGGGCGTTAATTACACCGCAGGTTTACCCATTGTTCGCACTTCTCCCGACCACGGAACTGGCTTCGACATTGTAGGTCAAAACAAGGCCAATCCAGCATCTTTTCGGCAGGCGGTTTATGCGGCAGTAGATATTGCTAGAAATAGAAAAGATTTCATCGAAATGCACGAAAATCCGATTGTCAAGCGGACGAAAGATTTCAAAGAGGACGACTTAACGGCTGGCGCATTGAAGGAAGACGTAAATGAAAATGCTAAAGCTAAAGTATAGTTTTCAAAATAATTTTCGGTAACTCAAAAATTTACTTTCTAATGCGAAAGCCCTAATTTCTACTCAAATTAGGGCTTTTGTTGTTTAATTCCTCTTCCCTTATTTAAAAAATGATAGTTCGTAGCTAGTTTACGCTCAATCACGACGAACCATATACTTCCTTAGGAATTACTACTTATCATCTACTTGGCGTTGGACATTTCAAATCACCGAAATAATACACTATTCCAACGGTTAACATCCCAAACGCATCTTTCGTATTCTCGTTTCCTCGCTGTCTGCCCGCTGCTCCAATCGCAGGATTCGAGCGGTCGGATAGCGCCACCGCAGTGGGGCCTCGAAAATTTTGCAAATCGTCCACATCGGGATATTGTGTGCTTACATCATCGAGATAGTCGGTAAATAATCTGCGGCCACTCAGTTCTACGTTAATACTCCACTCGTAGTTAAGAGAAAGTTTGAAACCTGCCCCAAAGGCAAGCCCACCCGCTACGGTGTAGTACTCTTCGCCTTGGAACTGTCCTTCGGTGCCCAATGGTCTCAAATCTACCATACTAGTTGCCCCACTACATTGACTAGCGGGAACACTGGGATTCGCATTGCACACTTCCGTTTGGGGATTGAAATGGGTCACGGACAGTCCAGCGAACAAGTACGGCGTAAAAAACTCCGTTTCACTACCGTGAACGTAGGGCAAAAAATTAAACTCAAATTGTCCAGACAGGTCTAAAATTCTAGATTGAAAATCTAGGTTTCTTCTTCTTTCGAACGTATTATTCGAATCAAAATCGTAGGCGCTGACCTGACCAACCGTCCCTGTTAATTTGATAGCGGTTCTTTCATTAAAATTGTATCGCCCTAGAAAACCAACGGCGATACCAGGGTCATTCAACGAAAAATCAGTGTTTAAATCACCAAAATAATGCGAGGCCCCCAAATAACCGCCAAATTCTACTCCTTCTTGTGCTTCCGCAGAGCGTGCGGTCAAAAAAATAGCGCCGAGAATGATTGATAAATATTTAATATTGTGCTGTATGCTCATTTTCCTGTCCTAAATTAATCTCGATATTTCTTTTCCTGTACTTAACGACATTTACGGACAGATATTACAGAAGGTACGTTAATAAGTCGGCTATTTGCTCATTGCTTTCAAATGTTTTCCATAATAGTATTGTCCACAAATTTGTCCGTCTATTTCCGCAATGTTAGGTAAATGTCCCCATTGTTCAAAACCAAATTTTTTCAATAGGTGAATACTAGGTTTATTCGTATCCAAAAGAATGGCAAATGCGTGCTTGTAACCTAATATTTCACTTGACTCTAAAGCGGCTTCCAGTAATCGGGTTCCTAGACCTTTTCGTTGATGGTCTTGATGGATGTAGTAACTGACTTCTACGGCGTATTTTAGCGCAGGACGCCCACCTCGGTACTGACTCAAGGTAGCATATCCTTGAACTGTATTATCCGTTTCTGCAACTAGAAGCGGATATTGCTTAGACTGGTGACTAACGAACCACGGTTTTCTATCTTCAACGGTCATTGGAATCGTATCGGCAGTTTGCCTAGCCCGAATCGCTTGGTTATAAATTTCTGTCAAAGCGGGTAAATCCGCTAACGTGGCGAGACGAACGAGGCAATTATTCATGTTAGAACCCTTTTTTAGTGCTAGATATTCTTGGCTTTCTGGACGAATTTAACGTACCACTCTTTGATAGTGCTGGCTGCCCCGTTTTTCGTACTAAGGTCATTTCTCTTTCAGCCAAGCCACCGTCATTTTTAGCTCGCAGCACAAATACATTCATTCCTAGTTTCAAAGGAACGGTAGCCGTAAAAGTTCCTTTTTGAAAGGCAAAATCTTCGAAAACTTTGCCATTGACCTCAAATTGCAGTGCTTCCTTATTGCCAATATGATTTACTATTGCTACGACCTCCGTACGCATTTGTTGAGTCGTTTTTTGAAATTTATTTTTTGTCATAAATCGAATGGTCGGCTTTTCAACAGCAACGGGTTTGGGTTTCAAATAATCGAGTTGTAGCGTAGCTGTTTCTTTTCCGAAATCACTATTGGCCTTAATTGACACAGTATTCCTGCCTTCCTTTAAGCGTACGGTGGCGCTCAGTATATCGTCTTCCCAATTGAATCCTCGAACACTCAAACCATTCACGAATAACGTCAAGTTGCGCCGATTGGAAATGTTTTCTACCAAGGCCTCTATTCGAATTTTTTCTTCCTTGAACGTTTGCTTGTCAGTAATATTGACAAATGAAATACTAGGTGGACGGGGCGGCTGGTAGTCGACCGTCCAATTTTCGGTAGCTCGTCCGTACTTATTTTCTACCAATATTTCAAAATTATTTTCCCCTTCTCGCAAAGTTATTGCTTTGCGTAGCATATCATCTCCGAAACGAAAGTCTCGAATTCGGTTTCCATTTTGATATAGTCGAACCGATTCCTTGGCAGCGTACTGTATGGGAATCCGCAGCATCATTTCTCTTTCGGTGACGGTACGGTAGTTAGCACCATTAAAAGTAATTTCGGGAGCGTTTCGTCTTTCTCGAAATACAGTTATTCGTTGACGGTCCGTACCTCCTTGGTTAGCCACCTGCAACAGAATAGTGTTCTCCCCTTCTCTTAAAGGAATGTTGGCACTAAATCGACCATTCTGTGGATTAAATCGAAAGTCAACACAGTCATTCCGATTGACAATAAATTCAATATCTCGCTTGCTCAACACGCCCGAAAGATTGGCTTTAACTCGGATTTCGTCCGTCTCAAAAACGTCGTTCCGTCTAGGATGAAAAATATCCACCTGCGGAGCGACAATAATAGGCGCAACAACGGGCGGTGGCGATGAAAGTGGCCGCTCTAGCCGAATAGTTGTAGTCGCTACCTCTCTACCCGCTTCGTTGCGCACTTCTACAGCGATACGATTAATACCCTCCCTCAATAACACTTGATGTCGTAGAATGCCCGTGTTTGGATTGAAATCAAAGTCATTGATGGTAAAACCGTTATTACTCAACCGAATATTGTTTCGATTAAAAATGCCACTCACGGAAACGTTAATTGGTGCAATGGTCTCGAAGGTACTAGACTCGGCGTACTGCGGTAAATTGAAGCGCACTCGGGGTGCTTTTACCGTTGGAACGTACGGCCTATCGAAGCGAATCGTTCGGGTTGCGCTACGCTTACCCGTTGCATTATTCGCAATTATTTCTACGGTGTTCGTTCCTTCTCGCAGTTGAATATCAGCAGTCAATTGCTGTCGATTGGTATTAAATCGAAAGTTAGATTCGTTGCGATTATTGACCAGTAGCTGAACATCCGCCGCTGCGTCAACGTATTCAATAGTCGCTCGAATGGTTGCCAATCGTTCCTCCGTTTGAGCGTTGTTTCGTGCGGGACTAGTGAATCGAACGATGGGTTTGGGAATCGGCCGCTTTCTTATGATTTGCCGCTGAGCTATCTGTTCGCCGTTGCGGTTTTTTGCTTCGATGACTACTTCATTTTTTCCCGTCTGTAAATCAATGGTCGCTTTCAAACTACCCGTTTCGGCATCAAAAGCGAATCGCTGCTTGCGACCATTTACGCGAACAGTAATATTGTTTGAATTATCTACCAAGCGAACGGTAGCATTGATTTTGGTAAAGGTCTCTTCCGTTTCGAATTGGTCGGCTAACGGATAGGTGAAACTTACCTCGGGCGCACCAAAATCTGCTAAACCTGCACCAAAATTCTCTTCTGGCTCATAAGTAATGAAAAGGGTTTTTCGGGCTTCTCCCGAAGCATTATTAGCCGTCAGAACCAACTTATTTTCACCTCGACGAAGGCGAACCGTTCCGCTCAATTTTTCGCTGCTAAAGTTAAACGGTTGTTCTTGACCATTGACGGTCAAATAGACATCAAAGGGATTATCGACTCGTTGAATAATGGCCTTAATGGGAAGTCGCTGTGTGGTTGTTCTAGCGCCATTTCCGTAAGGTTGCAGCCACTCAATACTAGGCTTTCGGTGATTTTTTTGTGGGTTGTTTCCGTGAAAAGAATATTTTAGTCCTAAAGAAGTATAATGTAGTAGGTCGTTATTGCCCGTCAACGTATTAGCATCTGTCCACCGCTGTCCATCCAATAAATCGGTTCCCGAAAAAGTGACTCGATGTCCTAGTCCAATGGCAATGTTATTGGTCAAATCGTAATCCAATTCTACGCCCAAAGAGGGCATAATTCCGACTTTTCCTAAAGTGCCAAATCCATCCGCCAACGTTTCGTAGTCCCCGTCTTGGAAACTTTTCAATTGTGACAAATTAAACGGCTTCGTACCGCCCGCATCAACGCTTCGGTATTGGTCGAAATAGAGGCCATCAGCGTCTCTTTGGTCAATCTTTGTTTTATACCAACCCAAACCGACGCCACCGACAAAAGACAAGCCAACACCCGTTGCTTCCCTCATTCCGTTTAGCGTTAAAACGCCTTCTAGACCCAACTCCGCACTATTCGTTCGGTGGTTAGCATAGACCAATCCTCCCGCATCTTCAATGGTGTAATCGAGGTTGTTTTCTCCATTCAAAGCACTGTTGTTTTCGATTCCCAAAGAAGGCCGAAAATCTTGACCAAACGTACGGTTGAGTTGCAGGCGGCTTCGAACATCAAAACTAAAAGGAGACTGAGGGGCGTACAGTAAATTTTTGCCGTAAGTCAATCCGAAACCGATGCCGTTCCAGCGAGTAGCAACGTCACTTTGTTGGTAAGCAGCACCTCCGCTGAGGCCGAAGGTGTAATCTCCTTGCTGTCGAATAAAATTGGGAGCTTGTTGGGCGGTGATGTCCGATAATAAAATCAGGGTGAAGAACATCCAAATCGCCAGTCGGGTTAGTTGTAGCATAACGATAGGTTTTTCGCCAAGAGCAAAATAACGACTTATGAGTCGAAATTCGTTGGCAGTTTAGGAATTCATATTGCGATATTCGTTTTAGGTTAAAGACAATTTTTTTTACTAAAAGTAGGAAAGAAATCGGAAGGATGCAGCGTCGTAAAAAGCCTTTTTAACAATTACCTAGAGGGGCCTAATATGAAAAAACAGAAAGGATAGGAGCAGTTGAATAATAATTTTTTTATTATAAAATATTGATTTACAGTATTTTATAGCAACTATATAACAATAAGTAAGGAAAAGAGTCACTAGCTGCTTAAAAAGTAGTAATTGTTAACAAACTAGTGTAGTCTTTTTATGATTTAACGAATGTTTAAAAACGTGTTTGCCTTTTGTTAAGCTATTCTTTCGATGATAATTCGTTTGCTGGTTCAAGATTGCAAGGTGACGAGTTCTAAAAATGTAATTGACTTTTTTCTATTTTTATGAAAAAAACGGCGAGCAACAACGAAAAAATGGACTTCGCCAAATTAGGGCATAGAGAATAGAGAGTAGGGATTCGTGAGATTAACAGACAGAAATAAAATGGAGTTTTTCTCAAAATTTACGTTTCTTCGCTTCGAATAACTATTTTACCTTTTTAACACATGCAAGTAACCGATAAAGCTATCCAACATCTTTCAAAAGACCCCGTCCTAAAAAAAATAATTGAGCAAGTAGAACTTCAAGAACGTAGGGGACAGAACAGCGTGTACGAAGCACTGATTCGCTCCATCGTTTTCCAGCAACTTTCGGGCAAAGCGGCTTCCACGATTCATAGAAGATTTTTGAATCTCTTTGAGAACGGCTATCCCCACCCGCAACAAATCCTTGATTTTCCAATTGAGGCGCTGAGAAGCGTTGGGCTATCTCGACAAAAAGCGAGCTATATTCAAAACGTCGCTCATTTTTTTGTAGAAAACAAGCTACTCGAAAAAGATTGGGCAGGGGAAACAGACCAAGCCATTATCGAACAGTTAACAATTATCAAAGGCGTGGGCCAGTGGACAGTAGAAATGATTTTGATGTTTACTTTAGGTAGAATGGACGTTTTACCCTTAGACGATTTGGTGGTCAAAAATTCGATGATTCGCTTGTACGGCGTGGAGGCAAAAGGAAGAGCCTTGAAGAAAAAACTGCTAGCCATCGCGGAACCTTGGCGCCCCTATCGAACGATTGCTAGCTTGTATCTATGGGAAAGCCAGGATACGGTCATTTGAAAATTCAACGACCCAAATGACGAATCCCTTTCAAAAGTAACTCCAAATCTTTGGTCCACTCGTAGTCTCGGGCGTAGAAAAAATTTAAGCGTTCAACGGTTTTTTGTTCCCAATTCTTATAATCAAATCCATCTAAGGGGGTTAGAACATTCGGTCTTAATTTGGGTAAATCTCGTGGTGGATTTTCCAATGAAGCATATCCGACCCAAGTCTTTTTACCTACCAAAACTTGCCAGCTATTCTTTAGGAAATTTCTTTTTGCTTTAACGAAGAAAAACAGAAAAGGGGAAAATACTATAAAAATTAATGCGAACGTAATATCCAATAATCGTTTACTCCTACGAAGGACGGCATCGTTAATGCGATAGCGAATAGCTACGGTGTAAAGTTCACCGGGTGTATTTTTCGAGTTGCTACCGATGATGCTCATCGTTTCGGAGGGGACAATTTTGTAGCCAATGCGGTTACCCAAGCGGGTCATCCACTGCATAATCGACTGCGTAGAGATGTCTTTGGAACAAAAAATGATTTCATTAATATCATAAATATTGACTACTTCCTGCAGGTTGTCCAAATGGCTCAAATAGATTTGTTTATCGTTGGACTCGGGGGCTACAAAGCCAATAAAGTTCTGTGGGATATTTGCTTTCTTCAGTAAGTCTAATGCTCGGTCGGCCTCTTTTTCTTCACCAACGATTACCAGATTTCTGACTATTTGCTGCCCTATTTTTAGATTTTGGTACTTCCAGAAATGTAAGACGGTTCTGATAAAAAAAGTACTAATGACCGCCCAAAAGGCGCCCAGTAGAAGTAGCATCCTAGAGGTTCGATATGCCGCAGGCAAAAAACCGTAAATTGCGGCCAACAATATAGACCCAAATGTTAGCCCTTTAAATAGTTTCTTGACGCTTCGGTCGCCATCGTAGCCGCCATTGAAATAGATACTACCTAGCCAAACGCTGATGTAAAGTGGCACATTGAAATAGAGAAAAGAGAGCTGGTAGTAATCGGGGTCATCGAAATAAGAAGTGGCCCAAAAATCTTTCAGCCAGTATATGCCTACAAAAATGAATAAGGCGTCTAGTAGCGGTAAGTATAATCGGCGAAACGCATTGCTCAAAATGGTCAAGAAAGCTCGAAAATAGATGGCGAACTGCAAAATAGCTACAAAAAAACTCGCTTTTTCGCCTTGAAAATGCTTTTTGGCAAAAATTATCATGGCGTTATAAAATACCTTAACGTAGTTCAAACTTCCTTTTTTCGTACTTTCCCCTTTATAGTGAATAATGGAGGTCTCCGCAAAGTAATAATTTTTATACCCTGCTTTTTGTACTCGATAAGAAAGGTCAATATCCTCACCGTACATAAAAAAGGCTTCATCCAATAAGCCAATTTTATCCAAAACAGATTTGCGCAGTAGCATAAATGCACCCGCCAAAACATCTACTTCGTGAGTTTTGTCTTCGTCTAAAAAACCGAGATGATACTGGTTAAAAATAGGAGAATTGGGAAATAATTTTGATAGGCCAAACGTCTTATAAAATGCAGTGGTGGGCGTCGGTAACCCTCGTTTGGATTCGGGCAGAAAATTACCTGCGCCGTCAATCATTTTTACGCCTAACGCCCCCGCATCGGGATGCGTCTCCATGAAAGCAACGCACTTTTCCAAGGTATCCTCTTCGACTAAGGTATCAGGATTGAGCAGTAAAATGTATTCGCCCTTAGCCAAGCGAATAGCTTGATTATTGGCTTTCGAAAAACCGGGATTGTCCGTATTGGCAATTAAATGAACCGTGGAAAATTTAGTACGCACCATGTACACCGAGTCGTCCACCGAGTTATTATCGACGACGAAGATTTCTGCCGAAAGATTTTTGGTCGCTTTTTGAACGGAGAGGAGGGCTTGTTCGAGGAAGTAGCGGACGTTGTAGTTGACGATAATGATGCTCAATTTCATAGCGATGTCTATTTAGAGTCTGGCTAGTTTTTTCTCTAAATAATGGAAGGCCCACAAAAATTTTTAAGCCTCAATTTTTGTATTCTCATAATACTATTTTTTGTATGGAGTCCTTGCCACAATCGACCGACCTAGTGTCACCTCATCCGCATACTCCAACTCGCCACCAAAAGAAATCCCTCGGGCAATCGTCGAAATATTAACGGACGCCTCCCGTAATTTTTTAGAAATATAAAAAATCGTCGTGTCCCCTTCTATGGTAGGGCTAATGGCCATGATGACCTCCCGAGTGGTTGCTTCGCTAGCGCGTGCTACTAAGGTGTTGATATTCAATTCGCCGGGGCCAATGCCTTCAATGGGTGAAATGACACCACCTAATACGTGGTATAAGCCTTTGTATTGCCCCGTTTCCTCAATGGCCATTACGTCTCGAATCCCTTCTACTACGCAGATGACGGATTCGTCCCGTCGGGGGTCTTGACAAACATTACAGATAGCCTCGTCCGAAATGTTGTGGCAGCGCTCACAAAATTTAATTGCTCGACGCATCTTGACAATATCCGCCGCAAATTGTTCGGCCGTTTCTGGCGGTTGTTGCAACAGATGTAAAACTAAACGTAGCGCTGTCTTTTTACCAATGCTCGGCAAACTCGCAAAAGCATCCACTGCTTCTTCTAATAATTTTGAGGAAAAATTCATGCGTTTCTTCTTAGTTCTGAAGGTGGACAATACCTTTGAAGTATTATCTACCTTATATTCATTTTTATTTAAGGGTCTATCTGCCTTCTTGTCCTAACAAAGGTAGCGAAATAAAATAAAAAAGGTCTTGCTGAATCATTCAACAAGACCTTTTTCATTGCTAAGCCAGACCGTAAAAGTCAGTATTCGTCCTCGTTGAAGAGGAAATCATCCTTTCTGGGAAAATCTGGCCATACGTCTTCGATACCTTCGAACAATTCTCCTTCGTCCTCCATCTCTTGTAGGTTCTCGATAACTTCTAGGGGCGCTCCCGAACGAATCGCATAATCGATTAATTCGTCACGAGAAGCGGGCCATGGTGCTTCTTCTAAAGTCAGCGCTAATTCTAAAGTCCAATACATTTTTAAACTATAATTAAGGGAGTGTTCGCTGTCGTTCTGAACTCGACGTAACTTGGTGGATGATGACGATTTTTTTGACCTAGCTGAATTTAATACCTCCTTGTCAGAACAATACACAAACACTAAATGGATAAATATTTTTTTGCAGAACGATTGACGACTAAAAAAGTTGCCATATTTGTTCTATTTGGTGACGTAAATTTGGCGCAAAAGTAACATTTTGAATTTCCAATGTCAAGCGACCTTTGTCAACCTACATTTTCAATGAATATGCCAGAAAAAGGAATGGCTGCCGCAGGCCAAAAATCTGAAAACCTGTCACCTCTTTTTTCGTTTTCAAAAGGTAGTTGAACATTGATAATTACATCCCTTTTTACTTTTACTACCGTACTTACTTTATATGGCTTTACCTCCTACTCGGTACATCGGTGCATTTTGCTGTCTGTGGCTTTCGTTCCTATCAGCATTTGGCCAAAGTGAGACAGTAAAAGACACATCGGAGACCCCAAAGAATTCCTTTTTTGGCGTACCCGTTATTTTCTTCTCGCCCGAAACGGATTGGGCTTTTGGTGCTACGGGCATTTACGCTTTTCGGTTTAAAAACGAAGCGGCTACTACTCGGCCTTCGCAATTGACATTGGGTTTTGCCTACACCTTGAACCAACAAGTCCTCATTTATTTACCGTATCAATTGTTTGTTAAAGATCAGCAATGGAATATTTACGGCGAGTTGGGGTATTATCTATACAGTTACCAATTCTTTGGCCTTGGCAATGATACGCAACAATCGGATATGGAAATTTACAAAGTCAACTTTCCTAGAGTCCGAATAAATGCTTTGAAGTTATTACGGCCTAATTTATACGGTGGGATTCGCTATTGGATGGATGACTTTGACGTCAAAGAGGTAGAAGAAGGAGGAATTTTGGATACACAACCCATTTCGGGAAGAACAGGCAGTTTTTTGTCGGGTGCTGGACTCGTTTTAAATTATGATAATCGGAACAATATCTTTTTTCCTACCGATGGGTATTTTTTGGAACTGGTGAGCTTTGCCAATGGCGGTTATTTGGGTAGCGACTTCGACTTCACTAAGTGGACATTGGACGCTAGTCGATACGTTGGATTCAATAATCAAGTGGTTGCCTTTAATTTGTACGGAGAATTCACAGGCGGCGTAGCACCTTTTAATCAACTAGCTCTGCTGGGTGGTAACAGAAAAATGCGGGGTTATTTTGAAGGACAATTACGGGATAACCATCAACTTATTTTTCAGTCCGAATATCGGTTTCCTATCTACAAAAAAAGATTTCGGGGCGTTTTATTTGGAGGCGTAGGGCAAGTAGCAAACGTGTTAGACGATTTTCAGCTATCCAATTTAAAATATACTTACGGCGTAGGACTACGCATTTTGATTAATGAAAAGGAACGGATTCACGTTCGACTGGATGCAGGATTTGGGAAGAATACGAGCGGTTATTACATCACGATTGGCGAAGCGTTCTGAAGCATAATACCAATAGATAAACACAAAAAGTATGACAGTCAGCGTTGTTATTCCAACGTTGAACGAAGCGAATAATGTAGTAGCACTCGTTCAACATTTACTGAGCAATAAAAACGAGACATTACGGGAAGTTATCGTCGTTGACGGAGGTAGTACAGACGAAACGGTAGCATTGGCAATGAAAGCAGGGGCCACCGTTATAGCGTGTAGCCGCTGTGGTCGGGCCCACCAAATGAACGCTGGGGCGCTTGCAGCTAAAGGAGAAATTCTCTATTTCGTGCATTGTGATACTTTGCCGCCCGCCACTTACTTGTCAGATATTCAGCAGGCAGTAGCGGAAAGAAATGCACTAGGTTGTTTTCAAGCATGCTTTGATTCTACAAGATTACTCGTTCGATTAAATGGTTTTTTCTCCCGCTTTGACCGCCTGTGGTGCCGAGGAGGCGACCAAACCTTATTTGTTACCAAAGAAGCATTTTGGCAAATGGATGGTTACAAAGAAGAGCTACAAATTATGGAAGAGTACGATTTTTTGATTCGGGCTCGCAAAAAACACGCCTTCAAAATTATTCCTAATAAGGTTGTTGTCTCGGCGAGAAAGTACGAAAATCGAAGTTTTTTTAAAGTGCAATTTGCTAACCTCGTCGTTTTTAATATGTTCAAAATGGGTTACCCACAAGAACGGTTAGTTCGGACTTACAAGCAATTGTTAAATTAGAACAGAAGCCTAATTTTTGCTGTTGCTCTAGTCTAAGAACTTTCATTATCTGACTTTTCAACTTAAAAAATGAGGCCGTTTCTGAATCTTACTGTGTTTTCATTGTTCCTATCTATCGTTTTGCTTTTGGGTTGTCAAACGGATAACGGACGGCAAAATATTCGAGCATACTACTATCCTGTGCAGAATTTTATGGATGGAAAGGTGTACGAATATCGAGCGGTCAACGATTCCTTAGCCCCCTTTTATTGGTACTTTAGAACGACTATTTCCAAAGGCGACACCATATTAACAAGTGAATATTTTGACCACGATTTTGTGATTCAACAGCTCACCAACGAGGAGTTTGTGAAAAATGGCGTAGTACTAAACGATTTCTACCTGTACGAAATTGACACCTTGACGGGGCAGCAGGTGCGCAACCCCGTTCGAGTAGAAGTGGATAATGTCTATCCTTTTGAAGTGACGGACTCCAACGGCGTTTTTCTCTACAAAGTTTTTTGGAAGGACTATTACGACCCCCAGCAAAAATTTCGGTTGATTAAGAACCGACGTTTTATGGACTATACGTCTTATCCGTTTCAAGGAAAATCCGTTGAATGTGTTCGTTTTAAAAATAAAGAGTTGCTAGAAATAGAAGCCGTTGGTTTTCAAGAACTAACCTATAATAGTGTCGAATTGTACGCAAAAAACATAGGTTTAATCTATTTTAGAAAAGAAATTGACGGAAATATCGTTCAAGAATATGAGTTGGCTGACGTTTACGAAATGACGGATTTGGAAGCGAAATTCAAAGCGTCAATGGAGAGTGATTAGTGACGAGTTGATTGGTGACTAGATAGCTATCATTCATCTGGCCAAGCCACCTAAATTATACATCCTTTGAAATTTGTTCATTCCGAAATGAGAATTAACCTCTTCCTTTTTTTTCTACTCGCTGTTTCACCGAAGCTTTGGGCACAAGTCCAAGCGCCGACGCTTTTTTGTATCAAGGGAGATAGCTTGATTTATCAACGACCTTTTAACCTTTGTGGCGATTTCAATGCATTGGAAATCTATGGTAGTCAAACTAGAACGGGTCCTTACGAATTATTGGGAAGCATCACAGATTTGGACGAGTTCGCTTTTGAACACAATACGCCCGGCGACGAGGTTTGGTACTACTATATGCAGAGTAATTTGGATTGCCCGAGCGTTGCGGTGTTGAGCTCCGATACCTTGAATAATTTACCACCCGACGTTTCCCCGTTGATTAGTGTTTCGGTAGAGAATGAATTAGTTTTCTTGAATTGGGAACGAAGTCTCTCTCCTCAAGCTTGGGGCTACATCATCTACCGCGTGACCGACTTAGGAACAACGCCCGTTGATACCGTAGCTTTTGGCACGAGCTTCGTTGACATTTTTGCCAACCCGAACGAGCAATCGGAAAGGTATTTTGTCAATGCCCTGGACCAATGTGGTAACGTTAGTGCATTCGTGGCATCGCACCAAACTATCTTTTTGACTACCGACATTTCTCCTTGCAATCAAGCGATTAACCTAAACTGGAATTTGTACCAAAACTGGGAAGGCGGTATCGAAGCACACGAAGTTTGGGTAAGTAAAGACAGTGCTGCTGCCGAGAGAGTGGCTGTCATTCCGGGCGATGCGGCTAATTATACTTTTACAGGAGCGGAAGATGGCGTGACTTACGATTTTTTTGTCAGAGCGTTGCAGCGAAATACGGGCGTCAGTGCAAAATCTAACGTGGCAAATATCCGAGCGAACGTAGTTAACTCCGTCGGAGATTTGTTGGTCAAAAATGTCACTTTTACCGACGATAACCAACTGGAATTATTATGGGAATGGAATCCCGAAGCCGAACTATTGGACGCTACTTTTTTTGCATCGACGGACAATATCAGTTTTGAAGAAGTAGGAACTCCTAGCATCCTATCGCCTTTGGACAATCCAGCTACTTTTCAAATAGCGGGAACAGCGGCCAACGAAGGCAAAATTTTTTACCGCTTGAATACTACCGACCGCTGCGACTCCACCGCTATTTCTAATTATGTCAGTACCATTTTTCTAACCACTACGGTGCAAGCTAACCAAACGAACGAACTGATGTGGACGCCCTACGATTCTCGGATTGGGACAGTCAATACTTACGGCATTTACAAATCAACTAATAACGACCCTCCCGAATTTTTGGCCCGCATCGATGGTAGCATGGGCAATTTTTCTGACCCGATTACTTCTTCGGCAGATGCCGCCGCTTGCTACTACGTCGAAGCTGAAATTAGTGTGACTTTTGCACAATCGGGGCTGGAAGATTATATTTCTCGCTCTAATACGGTTTGCTTATCGCCAGCAACGGACATCGTTATGCCGAACGCTTTTGCACCAAGAGGAACCAATCAAGTGTTCAAACCGACGATTCTTTTTGACGAAAATATTCAAAACTATCAATTGCTCATTTACAATCGCTACGGTGGCAAAATCTTTGAGAGTACTAATCCAGCCCTCGGTTGGAATGGGCAAAGTAAAGGAAAAGACGCCCCAATGGGAGCCTATACTTATTTAGTTCGCATTGAGCAAGCGAATGGGAATCAACTGGAAAAAGGAGGGGTATTGATGTTATTGCGATGACGCAAAAAAGTAATTTTTAAATGATTGTTTGATGGCTTGATGGTCTGGTTGCCCGTACTAATCAATAGAATTTAGCAATTTTACTTAGAGTATGTTTAAATTTTCAACTATCTTAAAATCAATGACTTGCAACTTTTAAGAAAATTTTTGATGGTTAGATGGCTTGATGGTTTTTGCGTCACGTTGACCATCAAACAATCAAGCCATCAAACAATCAGACTGATTTCAGTAGATAATTACGGATTTTTCAAATTAGCACAATAATATTTTTAAACATACTCTTAGTTCAAAGTATGCATTATGTTTTCAATAAATAGTCATTTACTATTTGTCCTGTTTCTTCTCTTTTTTAGTAGTCTGCTAACGGCACAAGAAATCGTTCCGCTAGCTGACCAATTGGCCGAATTAAACATCGAAGCAACGGAAACCGATTATGGCCTTTTTTACAAAATTGACCAAATAGGAACGGGGCGTAAACCACAAGTGGGGGACTATCTAGCCTTAAATTTTAAAGGAAAGTTACTAGACGGAACCCTTTTCGAAGCCTCCGAACTGAACGACCCTTTTGTTTTTCAAGTGGGTTATCGACAGGTCATCCGTGGTTGGGATTTGGGCATTAGAGAATTTCCGTTGGGTAGTAAAGGCGTCATCTATATTCCACCCAATCTAGCCTACGGGCAACGGGGGGCTGGCCAGTTAATCCCACCTAATTCAGCGCTACAATTTGAAGTAGAAGTAGTGAAAATATTGACCGAATCGGAGTACGACGCTTATATGGAAGAATTAGAGGCCAAAGAACAAGCCGCCTACCAAGCGGAAATTGAGGCCCAGTTCGTGGCGGATAAGAAATTGATTCAAGATTACGCTTTGACGAATCGGATGCGCACTAAAAGAACTGCTTCGGGACTAAGCTACGCAATTACCAAAAAAGGAAAAGGTGCCAATGCACAGGTCGGAGACGAATTAGCCGTCACCTACGAAGGGTTCCTCTTAAACGGTGAACCTTTCGACGCCACTAAAGGAAAAGATACCTATCAGTTTACCTTAGGAAAAGGTAAAGTCATCAAAGGATGGGACGAAGGTCTTCTTTTTTTTAATGAAGGTGCAGAAGGAACGCTCTTAATTCCTTCCAGGCTGGCCTATGGCCCTAGAGCCATTTATGAAAAAAATGTAGCGGTTCCCGCTAATTCGGTTTTGATATTCAAAATAAAAGTAGAGTCTATTAAGCGAGCAGAAGAAGATTCGGGCGAATAGTTTAATCATCGTAAGAATACTCTGCAGGCTTAATAATAGGAATCACTTTTGCTTGGTGCTTACCCGCCAAAAATCGACGAATAATCTTTGCAGTTTCGGCATTACCTTGAATAGGTTTGATGACATCTCTAAGGGAGTCTTCTCCCCTTATTTCTTCCATCTCGATGTACCCGTAGCCCGCATAATGCCCCGCTTCGACCAGAACGACCGATTTTTCCGTTTCGGTACGGCCTGTGTCAATCACAAAGAAATCTTCCTCAAAGACCGTCAGTAGATATTCGATGGCTTCGGCGACTCTTTCGTTATACGCTTCGGGCGATTCGAGTTCGATGCAAGAACCGTAGCATTTTTTGACGTGGTAATTAAAACAAGGTTGATTGCCCGCTTCGATATTGCAGTGGTAGGCACAAAGTTCGAAAGCATTTAACGCTCTGGCCAAATAGCCTTTGGCACTCGTAATTTTAGGGTATTCCGAAACGACGTTCAAGGTTTTGCGCACTTTAGCAGTTGGTTTAGCAATATCCAAGCAGATATAGCCCGCTTCGTTGGTGTATTGATGAATCACGTAGGGAAAGTCTCGGAGTCGTTGCGCTCGATTGATAGGAGGGCGTAATCGCTTTATTTCGTAAGATTCGTGAAGTAGGGCGATGAGTTCACTTCCCGTAATTTCGTAAGAGACATCATCGACGTATTTTTGTAGTTTGCTCGCTTTGGTCGTCGTTTTGGCAAAATGCTCCATCACTCGTTTCTTGATGTTGATACTTTTGCCGACGTAAACTACATTGCCGTGATTGTCATAAAAATAGTACACCCCCGCTACTTCGGGTAATTCGTGCAATTGTTCTAAAGTAATATTTTTGGGTAAGCGAGACTCTTTAACGCCCAAATTGATGAGTGCTTTCATATTTTTCTCGCTTTCTTCTTTAGCGAGAATTTTTTCAAAGAGCACAGTCGTTGCCTCCACATCGCCCATCGCTCGGTGTCGATTGCGAAAAGGTATTTTAAAGTGACGAATTAAGTTATCCAAACTGTAAGAACGCAATCCAGGGAAGGTGTTGCGGGTTAAGCGAACGGTGCATAGTTGCCGTCGGCTGTACGTATAGCCCAAGCGTCGAAATTCTTCTCGGATAAACCCGTAATCGAAGCGCACATTGTGAGCCACAAAGACCGCTTTATCCGTCATTTCCACAATTTTTTTAGCTACCTCGTAAAACTTAGGGGCATCTTCCACCATCCCTTGCGTAATGCCCGTCAATCGAGTGATACCAAAAGGAATAATGGTTTCTGGATTAATCAGCGTTTCGTAAGTGTCAATGACCTTTTTTCCGTCGTGGAGGGCAATGGCTACCTCTGTGATTCGGTCTCGGGACGCCTTGCCACCAGTCGTTTCTATATCTACTATGGCGTACAGTTTGGACATGAAAGTGTGTTCTTTTGAAAATGAAAATGGCTGTTGAGAATCGAGAGTAGGGAATAGAGAAGTGAGATGTATGATGTTAACAAATGGAAATAAACCAAGAAAATATTGTTTTTCTGCGGTTTATATCTCTACTCTCTCAGCAAAGCGGTCTCTATTCTCTGCTCTAGAGTTAATTGTCTGACGTAGGCGGTACGGAAACGGAATCTGAATTGTTCGACGGAGTGACTTTTTCGTCGTGGCCGACGGCATCATTTTGAGCAGTTTCCGTTTCGGTTGAAGGTCGTTGTTGCTCTTTACTTTCCGCAGCGTCTATGGGTTTATTTTCCGATTCTTCGGCGGCAAAGAAACTTCTTTGGAAAAGTAAAATATTTAATACGCCAATCGTAATGGAAGTGTCCGCTAAGTTAAAAACGGGTCGAAAAAACTCAAAATGCTGTCCGCCCCATTTGGGAACCCACTCGGGAAATCTGCCTTCAAATAGTGGAAAATGGAACATATCGACGACTCGGCCGTGCAGAAAACTAGCATATCCACCCTCTTCGGGCATAAATGTCGCCAAACCTCCGTGGTATTGTGATTCCGAGAAGAGCAAGCCATAGAAGGCGCTATCTAATATATTTCCCAAAGCGCCCGCTAAGATTAGGGCAAAACTAACAAGCAGGCCAAAAGGTACTTGCATTTTGATTAATTGCCCAATATAGTAAATTAGGAAAAAAACGGCACCGATGCGAAAAAGACTCAATGCTAATTTCCCGTACTCGCCTCCCAACTCAATACCGAAAGCCATCCCTGGATTTTCTACAAAATGGATTCTGGCCCAATCAAAGCCCAAAATATTAAAGTATTCGCCGTATTCCATATTCGTCTTGACCCAAACTTTTAATGCTTGGTCTAAAAGGAGCACCAACAGAACAATAGCAATAATGACGTAGGAACGTTTCAAATCAGTAGATTTTAGAGTGATTTCTTTGGTGCCAATTAGTAGCTGCAAAGCACCTCGACTAACAAAGGTACAAATAACCAAAAAAAATAGTGATTATACGGCTGTTGGTATAATCACTATTTTTGATTTTCGGTTGAAAAATGAGATTATTTTAACGAATCTTTAGCGAGCTTGCTTGGCGTGAATACTTAGCGTAGCGTGTGGGACGGCCTTCAATCGTTCTTTGTTAATCAATTTTCCCGTGATGCGGCAAACACCATATACTTTGTTTTGAATCCGAAGGAGTGCATTCTCAAGATGGTGAATATGTTTACGCTGTCGGGCGGCCAACGTGTTAATCCGCTCTAACTCGGCCGTACCAATCCCGTCGTCCAAGCCTTTGATTTTAGTATTCTGATTTTCGCTCATTTCACCGAGTTGGCTCAAATAGAAATTGAGTTGCTCTTTGGCTTTGACGAGTTTATTTTCTATCAGAATTTTAAATTCGTCCAATTCTTCGTCTGAATATCTTGTTTTCTCTCTATCCTGTTTCATAAAAAAACATTTTAATTTATAATAGGTGATTCTTGCCAATAAAAAATCAAGAATCGTTCCCTTACACCGTTTGTTTGTTGGGGACTGTTCTTTTTTCGCAAAATTAATGCATTTTCTATTTCTCAACCGCTATTTTTTCTTCATAGTTCAAAACAATCGTACTTAAAATCGTGGTTTTGAGAAAATGTGTTTGATTTCTTGATGAAAATTGTTACAAATAGGAATCTTTAGTGGATGATTACCCAAAACTTATCCGTATTTTTGTTCCTACTTTCACGTCCTCTCTTTGATACAAAAAAGACCATGCAACACATACAACTAGCAGATTACACCATTTTTGTTGGCGATATTTTTCCCGCCCTGCTCGATTTTTTGGCTAAGAAAAACTATGCTAAAATTGCCTTAGTGGTCGATACCAACACCGAAAAATACTGCTTGCCCGTTTTGCAAAAATACCTCGACACGACTAATTTTTTGCTTATCACGGTTCCCGAAGGAGAATTGCACAAAACCATCAATACAACGCAGATGATATGGAAAAAGATGATGGATTTTGGCTTGGGAAGAAGAGATTTGTGCATCAATTTAGGCGGTGGGGTGATTGGCGATATGGGAGGCTTCGCCGCTAGTACGTATAAGCGAGGGATTGATTTTATTCAAATTCCCACCACTTTATTGTCGCAAGTGGACGCTTCCATCGGTGGAAAACTAGGTATTGATTTTAATCAAGTCAAAAACAGTGTAGGCGTTTTTGCCAACCCAAAAGCCGTCTTCGTCGATTCGGTTTTTCACAAAACGTTGCCTAGTGGAGAATTGCGCAGTGGGTTTGCCGAAATCGTCAAGCACAGCCTCATAGACAACCAAGAACAGTGGGAACGCATCCAACAAATTGATGACTTAGCGACCGTAGATTGGGCTAGCTTTTTGGTACCTTCTTTGAAAATCAAGCAGCGCATTGTGAATATCGACCCCTTCGAAGCTGGCCTACGAAAAGCATTGAACTTTGGCCATACGATTGGTCACGCTATCGAAAGCGATTTACTAGAAACACCGAACCGATTATTGCACGGGGAAGCCATCGCTATCGGCATGATTTGCGAATCTTATATTGCTTCGCAAGTTTCGGGTCTATCCCAAAAGGGTTTGCAAGAAATCACGGACTTTTTCCTAAAAATTTATGGCAAAGTTGATTTGAACCCCACTAGTTACCCCAAATTATTACGCCTGATGCGCAAAGATAAAAAGAACGAAAAGGATGAAATTAATTTCACCTTACTCGAATCGCCCGGAAAAGCGGTCATTAATAAAACTTGTTCGGACGCACTAATCCTAGAAAGTTTGGAGTATTATCGGGATACAGTGGTGAAAAAAGTGGCCCTGCACTAAAATTTACCCCAATAGTACGCCAACAAAATCTATCTTTGTATATTGACAGAGGTACTAGTACCCACTTTAGTAACGCTTGACCAATGAATTATAATAATCACCATTCGCAATCGTTTCAGTAATCTGTATAACAGACTTTACAGAACTAGTACATACTATGAGGCTTTAAAATTCAACCTATTTTAAATGCAAACTACCAATCAATCGGACGACACGGTCAACGTGGATGCCAAGAGACAATCCATTCATAAAAAAATCATTATTGGTTTGTGGGCAGCCCTTATTGCGGGCATGCTCGGTTTTGCCACTTTAATGATTGTTGCCTCCTACGGTAAAATTCCTTCCTTCGAAAGTTTAGAGAATCCCAAGAACAACTTTGCCTCTGTTGTATTTACGGCGGACGGTAGTACTTTGGGTGCGGGCTACTATCGAGAAAATCGGGTACCTGTCGATTTTGAAGAAATCTCTCCCAACGTTATCAACGCTTTAATTGCGAAAGAGGACGAACGATACTACGACCATTCGGGTATTGACTTTCGGGGGTTAATGCGGGTTTTGGTGAAGACGGTAATGCTGCAAAACCAAAGTGCAGGCGGTGGAAGTACGATTTCGCAGCAGTTGGCCAAGTTGCTTTTTACGGGCCAACGGGCCAAGAACATCGGGGAGCGGGGTATTCAAAAATTACGAGAATGGATTACGGCGATTAAGTTAGAACGGACTTACACGAAGGAAGAAATAATGACCATGTATCTCAATGAGTTTGAGTTCATCAATGGGGCATTTGGCATCAAAGGAGCGGCAGAAACTTATTTCGGTAAATCACAAGATTCTTTGAAAATAGAGGAAGCCGCCGTCATTGTTGGAATGCTGCAAAATCCTTCTCTCTACAACCCCGTCCGATTTAAGGAACGAACCCTCAAGCAGCGAGAAGTGGTATTGAAGCAAATGCAGAAAGTCGGATACATCACACAGGTTGAATACGACTCGTTGCGGGCCTTGCCCATCGGATTGAATTACAACCGTCAGACTTTCAGAGACGGATTAGCGCCCCACTTTAGAATCGTACTGCGCAATCAATTGATGGCTATTTTGAAGTCCGACAATGCGGAAAAAAAATCGGACGGTAGTAACTACGATATTTTTGCCGACGGCTTAAAAATTTACACGACGCTTGACCCTAAAATCCAAAAACACGCCGAAGCGGCCGCCATCGAACACATGGCTCAACTACAAAAAACCTTTTTTAAGGAATGGCGAAATTTAGACCCTTGGACCTACGTGGAGGAGAAGGATGATTGGGACGAACTGTCCAAAGAGACACGGGAGACCACTAAAGAAAATATGCTGGCCATTCGCCAAAACATGCTAAAAAGACTGATTCGAGAGACTGATTTGTACCAAGACCTCAAAAAGAAATATCTGGGAAAAGACTTGGATGCCTTACGAAAGGAATACCCAAATGTGCGATTGAGAGATGCAGACCTAGAACGCATGTTAAATTCCAATAAGGGTATCGCCACGTTGATTAGCGAAAATAGGATTTCGGCCAACCAAGCGTCTAACTATCGTAAAGTAAAGAAAAGCAAAGCGTGGAAAAATATTGAAAAAAATTGGAGTACTTTTCAAAGAGACGTAAAGACTTCTTTTGAAAAACCCACCAAAATGAAAGTATTCGCCTATAATGCGAGTATGGAAAAGGACACGGTGATGAGTCCGTTGGAAGCAATTAAATACCATCGAATGTTTTTGCAAATCGGTTCGATGGCTGTGGACCCAATCACGGGGCACGTCAAGGCGTGGGTTGGAGGCGTCAACCACAAATATTTTCAATACGACCACGTGACTTCTTTGCGTCAAGTAGGCTCTACGTTCAAACCTTTCGTTTACGCAACCGCTATCCAAAATCAAGGATTTTCCCCCTGCATGGAAGTTCTAGATGTGCAGCATACAATTAAAGTTGGCGAGAGCAACTTTATACTCAGCAAAGATTGGAGTCCGGATAATTTTAGTCCTTTCACTAACCGTAAAGTCACCTTACAGGAGGGCTTGAAGAAGTCCTTAAATTCCGTCTCGGTCTTTTTGATGAAAGAATTGGGCAGTCCCAAACCCGTCGTTGATATTGTTTCGCGGATGGGAATTGACACCAAATCGAAGTATAGTAATGGCCAAAGACGTATTATGCCTGTTCCCTCTTTGGCACTAGGAGCTACGGATTTGTCGGTTCAAGAAATGACGGGCGCCTACACGGTCTTTGCTAACAACGGGATTTATAACAAACCGATTTTTATTACTAGAATCGAAGATAGAAACGGTCGAGTGATTTACGAAGACGAACCCGTTGAGCGCAAAGCATTAGGCGCTACGGCCAATTACGTGATGGTCGAAATGTTGAAAAATGCGGCTCGGGGTAAACGAGATTTCTACAAAATAAAGACCGAAGCGGGCGGAAAAACGGGCACCACTAACGACCACGTAGATGGTTGGTTTATGGGCATCACGCCCAATTTAGTCGTCGGTACTTGGGTAGGTGGCGAAGACCAATGGATTCGCTTCCGCAATAAGTCTTTGGGGCAAGGGGGGAAGATGGCCTATCCCTATTTTGCCAAGTTGATGGTAAAAATCGAAGCGGATAAGGAATTGGATTTTGATACCAAAGCCACTTTCTTCAAGCCACCCGGTGAATTGGGTATCGAATTGGATTGCAGTAAGTACCGAACGGTCAACGATGTGATGGATATGGAGGAAGAAGATGACGAGTTTTTCGACGATATTTACGGCGACGAGATAGAAAGCGATACGACGCGGATTTTTTAAAGGTATAGTGATTAGGTACTATGTAAAAAACCAAGAAGTTCTTTGAAAAAAATATTAATTTTATGCCACCAAGGAGGTTGCCTTAGAGCAAGCATCCACAGTAGGCAAGACAGGTGTCTTGTCTACCTCTTTGTCTGCTAATTCTT
>JBCCQK010000058.1:0-24540 GCA_039024375.1 Bacteroidota bacterium | reverse complement strand
TATTATTATTTTTTTTTTATGTATTGTGTTACCAGCACCCTTTGTGCTGCACCCACTAAACCATTTAGAATAAAGTCTATTCAATCATAAATTCAATTCGTAATTAAAATCCACTATGAGACGGATAGTATTTATCACTTGCTTTAAATGAAATCTGTCGTTCTTTCCATGACACATTGATAATTGCTCATTGATAACTATTAATTGACTTTACAAGTTTTTTAATAACTCTTTAGCCACTACCTGTCCCGAAATGAGCGAAGGAGGGACGCCTGGGCCAGGAACGGTCAATTGCCCAGCGAAATAGAGGTTTTTCAACTTCTTACTTTTGATACTTGGTTTAAGATTGGCCGTTTGCATCAGGGTATTAGCTAGTCCGTAAGCGTTCCCTTGGTAGGCGTTATAGTCTTCAATAAAATTAGAAACGCAGTAGCTTTTCTTGTAAACAATGGCTGACCGAACGTCTTCGCCCACGTAAGATTCTAGTCGGTCCATCATCACGTGAAAGTATTCTTCTCGAATGGACGCCTCGTCGTTCAATCCAGCGGCGATGGGCATTAGCAAAAAGAGGTTTTCGTGGCCTTCGGGCGCTACGCTTGGGTCTGTTTTGGATGGGCAACAAGCGTAAAACAATGGTTTAGTGGGCCACTTTTTATCTTTATAAATTTCTTCTGAATGCTGCTTTAAATTATTGTCGAAGAATAAAGTATGGTGTTGTAGTTTAGGAATTTTCTTGTTGACGCCGAGATAGAATAACAGTGAAGAGGGCGCAAAAGTCTTCTTTGCCCAATATTGGGGAGTGTAATTTCGGTACTGCTCCGCCAGCAATTTCTGTTCAATATGGTTATAATCGGCGGAACCCACGACGGCATCAACGTCCATGCTATGTCCATTGGCCATGACTCGACTTACTCTTTTTTGTTGGACGGTCAATTGGGTCACAGGTTCGTTTGTGTAGATGTTGACGCCTTGCTCTTTTGCGATTTGCTGCATGGCTTCCACAATCTTGTGAAAACCACCCATCGGATACCACGTGCCCAATTTCAAACCAGCGTAATTCATCAAGCTGTACAAAGCAGGCGTGTCTTCGGGCATGGCGCCTAAAAATAAAACGGGAAACTCCATCAAGGCAATCAATTTCGGACTTTTGAAAAACTGCCGAACGTGCTTGCTAAAAGAAGAAAAGACTTGGAGGCGAAAAACGTTTTTGATTAAATCCAAATCCGCAAACTCTAGTAAAGAAAGCCCAGGTTTATACACCAATTCGTTGACGCCCTTATCATATTTATACGCTGCTTCTTTCATGAATTTCCGCAACTTGTCGCCCGCCCCTTTTTCTTCGTCCTCAAATAGTTGACAAAGCGCATCAAAGTCGGCGGGAATTTTCATTTCCTCGTTCCCTTCGAAAATCATAGAAAACGAAGGGTCGAGTAATTTTAAGTCGTAGAAATCTTTGCTCGTGTAGCCGAATCGCTTGAAAAATCGCTCGAAAACGTCGGGCATCCAGTACCAGCTTGGCCCCATATCGAAGATAAACCCCTCGTTCGTCTTAAATTGACGAGAACGGCCACCCAACTGTTCGTTTTTCTCAAATAAATGGACTTCTTCTCCCGCTGCGGCTAAGCAAGAAGCGGCACTTAAACCCGCAAAACCAGAACCGATGACTGCTATTTTTTTCGACACAATGATTCGAATTTATAATTTATTGAAAAACCAGTTTCTGGCACCCTAGAGCACAAAAAGCGGCTGTTTGTTTAAAGTTTTGAAATGTTGAACGTATTGCTTCAAGAGTAGATTATCTTTTTATAAAAAATAAGTAGTTGATAATCAGTAAGTGGTGTGCGTTTTTAAACAGGGGGCTATGTACTGCTATTTATGTTGTTGTTAAACAAAATCGAACGCAGGAAATAAACTACGGTAAGAAAAAAATGTTCAGAAAGAGTAGATTTTTTTGTTGGAAAACTTAGCTGTTAGACGGTATCAAGTACTGCATAATGACTACATCGTACCATTGCCCGTCCCGAAAACCAACCTGCTGTTGGCGACCGACAATGGTGTAGCCCAATTTTTGATTGTAAATAATACTGGCCTCGTTGCCACCGAGTATTTTGGCCACTAGATGTCGATAACCAAGTGACTCGCAGACTTTGAGCAGATGTTTCTTCAGAAACGTTCCGTAACCTTTGCCTTTAGCTTGTTGGGTCAGATAAACGGCTGTTTCGCAGGTTGTCCGATAGCCACTGCGGTCGCTGTATTTCTTGATAATGCCCCAGCCTAATATAACACCATTTTCGCTAAGTGTAAACAGTCGTTCTCGGTCGTTGAATTGGGCGACCCATTGCGCAATGTCATCAGCTGTTTTTGGTACTTCGTCCATGGTGACCCCGCCGCCTTCGATGTATTCGTTGTAGATAGCCGCAATGGCTGCGTAGTCTGGTGGCGAGGCTTCATTAATACAAGCGGTCGTGTCCATTTAAACTTTCTTAAAAAAATTGATTGAGCAACGTATGGTAGAATAATTAGGAAAATTTAAAATCTAAAAGCACTGACAATCAAGAAGTTAAAATTTTGAATTTGTAAATTTATTTTTTCTAACGCTTTTTAGTCGGTAAACTAATCACTAGTCACTAATCAGCCAGTCATTAATCACTACCCTAAATCCTAAGATAAGTTTTCGTAGAAGCAACTTTGTCAACGGAATACATTTCGTACGTTTTTTTATTCTTGGCTACTAATTGCCCTCGATGTGTGCATTTGAATTGCCCCTTAATGTACTCGTAGGTTTGTCCCGAAATGTTGACGTTGCCTACCTCTCCTTTATTTTCCATTTGCTGGGCTACGTTGACCGTGTCGCCCCAAACGTCAAAAGCATAGCGCTTTTCGCCAATGATGCCCGCCACAACGGGGCCCGTATGAATACCTAGTCTCGCTTCGAAAAAAAAGTTCCCTTCGGCTAATCTACTAGCTTTCCTTTGCTCCATAAACTGTTGAATTTCCAGCGCTGCGTGAATCATTCGATGGATATGGTTTTCTCCCCGCGTGTAAAGGCCACTTACGCACATATACGCATCACCAATGGTTTTAATCTTTTGTAAGCGAAATTTGTCGATGATGCGGTCAAAATGCGTAAAACAGTAGTCGAGTTCGGCCACTAATTCGTCGGGGCTTATCGTCTCGGCAATTTGACTAAAACTTTTAAAATCACTGAAGAAGACGCAGACCGTTGGATACTTTTTGGCGTCGGAAATAACCTTGTTTTTGAGTTGACGAATCACTTCGGGTGGTAAGATATTGGCGAGTAGTTCTTCGGACTGCCTTTTTTCTTCTAACAGTAGCTGATTTCTCCGCTTTAGGCGTACAATCGTCCTTTGATTGAGCAGCAGCCCAATGACTAGACAAATTCCGAGTAGGCCTAAATAATACATATAATGCTTGGCGTATTCGTTGGTTGGTCGAAAAGAAGATTTAAAATGCAAGCCCTAGATACCAAAATTATTGGAACTGTGCCACTAAATTCGATAAACTTTGTGGTTTTTGCTAGGCAATCCTCTCAATGTTATTCCCCCAGAAATTCAGCAATATATTTAGCCACTATTTTAGGATGCGTATGTAGAATCCAATGGTCCGCATTAGGTACTTCTTTTACCGTTAAATTATCGCAAAATTCGCCGAGGGGCTTTTTAACATCTGGTAGTAAGGCAGTATCCTTTAATCCCCAAATCAATAGATGTGGAACAGCAACTCGAAAATTATCTCTCGATGCTCCGTACAGAGGCGCCTTTGGTCTTAGATGTTAGAATCGAAAGATTACTTTTCTTATAACCTTTTAAATCTATGGTAAGTTAGTAGTTTTGGAGAAAAAGTATCAGTAATGAAAAAATTACTTTTTCTCATTTTGACCATTGTTTTGTTTTCTTGTGGAGAAGACGACACCGTGCCATTTGAGCATCAACAGCAAGATGCTGATATTGTAACCGATAGAAGTGGGCGACAATATACCTATCTGATTAATTACACATTTTATTTTAGCTTACTAATACTCTTTTAACACAATACCACACGTATGCTTTAACCCAAACGACCTAGTTCCTCTCTGGGCGTAACGCCAAACTGTTTTTTGTACAACCCCGAAAAATAATGTTGGTCTTCAAAACCCAGGCGATAACTCAATTCGGAAACCGTTTGCACCCGTCCACTTTTGAGAATATTACGGGCTTCGTGTAGTAAAATTTGGCGTTGATATTTTTTCGGCGTTTGCCCCGTCAACAGTTTAATTTTTTGTTGGAAACTGCGCATGGAAATGTGCAAATCGTGCGCTAAATCACTTAGTTTGAATTGACTGTTGCCGATTTGTGCTAACATCTTTTCCTCCACCATTTTCAACCACTCCAAATCAGCCGCCGTTAAATTGTTTAACTGTTCTTCTTTTTGCTCGGTGGGTGTCTCCGCTATTGGTTGTTTTCTTACTTGTGCATTGACGATTAAGTTGTCCACTCTAGCGAGTAATTCTTTTTCTACAAAAGGTTTGGTAAGATAATCGTCTATACCGATGCGCAGCGTCTCAATTTTGACTTCAACTGTTTGTTGTGCCGTCAAGACAATAATGGGAAGCGTTCGCAACTTATCGGTCGATTTTATTTTTTGTAGCAACACTTTTCCGTCCATCACGGGCATCATCAAATCCAAAAGTATTAAATCGGGTGAGGGTTGCTTAGTAGTCAATAAATCCAATGCCACTTGACCATTTTCGGCGGTTAAAATGTCGTATTTGTCGGAAAGGCTTAATTTCATATACTGCCGTAGGTCAGCGTTATCCTCTACGATTAGCACGGTGGGTTTAACGATTGTTTTTTTATTTTGATTGGTTTTTGGTAGGGAGATTTCCGTCGTCGTTCTCGTTTCCAAAGTAGCTAAAAGGGGCACTGCATCCGTTTCCACGTAGGGCAATTGTAGGTAAAACGTACTCCCTTTTCCTACGGTGCTTGTCGCCCACACTTTGCGGGTACAGCAGAATAATTCACAACTACTTTATCCGCATCCAAGCGAGATAATTCCAGTAATTTGTTAATTCGACGCCCCAATTTTTCGCCGTTTCTATTCATCAATTGTAGTTAAGTTTGCTGCTTTTCGGAAAGGTTAGTACTGCCTAGCAAGTTTTGAATAGGAGCTACCAACAAAGTCAGCGGGGTACGTAATTCGTGGGAAATATTGGCAAAAAAACGATTTTTCAGTTCGTCGGCTGCCTTCAATTTTTTAGCGTCCCGCCGAATTTTATCTCGCTGTACGATTAATTCCCGTTCGTACTTTACATTTTCTTTTACAACGGCTCTGATGAGAATAAAAATGACGATGTAAAAAATGTATTGACCAAAGAAAAATTGTTCGTAATCCACACTGTAAAGCACGATGTGATATAAAATCAGATTACTAGTAAAAAAATACCACAAACCTAGTCCACTCAAAAAAATAGGGAGCATGGAGGTCAAAATGCCGAGTCCCGCCTCAATTTGTTTGCCTGGTAATAAATAGTAGGCGTGTCCAAAGATGAATAGTTGGAAACCAATGCCCGCAATGAGAATTGTGCGGTCTAAATTATTTTTTCTAAACCAATAGCAACCTGTAAAAAATACACCAAATGCAAAATTATACCCTACGATGGTCAGGGGGCTATTAGCAAGAAAATTGGTACAGGCAAAAAGATAGCTTAATCCCATCGCTAATTGGAGGACTACTTGGAAGAGGTATAGCTTACGCTTTTCACTGTTGACCATATTTTGAGTGAGCGGTGCGGACATATTTATTTCGATGAAATAGACTTTTATTTCTATAAGCCTTTCAGCAACCAGTTGTACTCTAAAACGGAGAAATTTTCCATTAAATCTACTATCGACCCCATGTGCACCTACGCCAGAAACCTCGTTAATTCCGATGGTGAACCACTAGGGAATGTCGATTTAAGTACTTCGACAAAACCATTGTATATTTTTTTAGACAGGATGAACACGATTAATAGGATAAATCACTGCTTTTATCATGGGTTCGGATTAAGGTTGCAATAGGTAGCTATCAATCGTTCACTTATTTTTCTTTAGTCTCCAATAGGCCGCTCCTTTTTTAATATTTTTTTACTAAAAAGAATCACTAGGTGTCCCCATCAAACAGCGACCAATTTGCGGAAAGTTGTCCGTAACGACATAGAAGTAAGGGAAGGTCTTCGTGCCTTCTACGGTCCTAATGGTCAGTTCTCTTTCGATGCCATTGCACTCGTCTAAGTCACCCAAGCCCGCCACGTATTCCCAATCGTTAGTGTAGCGTCCCGAATACGTATCGCAAGGGGCGGTAATGCCATCTCCAGGACGCACCCCTTCTTTCAGTTGGTAGCTTGACTGCAATAATTGGATGCCGCCCGCCCCATCGGGTCCATAGCGATACAAGATGGGAAAACCGTCGGCTGCCCAGCCCATTTGTACAGGTTCCGTTGGAACGGTGCTGTTATCACTAATGCCCGCTATTAGATACTCGGCGTACACAAACATATTCCCGTGATAGTGATAGCCCTGCGGTCCTTGGTGCGCCGAGGCACAATCTAAACTAACTCGGGGCATATCGATAGTACCTTGCCCTTGCAACATCGTAGGTTCAATGACCCAATCCCAATTATACTCGCCCGTTTGGGGATTTTCAAAAATAAACGGTTCAGCGGGTGCAGGGGCTAATAGGATGCCGTGCAAACTGATACCGTAAAAGAATTGTGGACGATTGTTTTCCCTCAAAATGCTGGTTGGTGTATCGGTTAAAGTGGGGGTAGCCGCCACCCGATAATTACCACCAACGGGAGCTAAAGTCAATTGTGCGCGCAAGCCATATTCGTGTACCGGTACACCGTTGGAGGTCATGGTGCGTACCCCATTGACCACCTCTTCGGTGTAGCGGTTTTCCTCGGTGGGCGTAAAAGAGCATCCGATATTGGTGGTGCTCGTTTCGTTGTCACCCGTACAGGCAATAGCGGTGTCCTCTACTACATCATCTTTACTACAAGCAATGACTAAAAAGAAGAGGCATATTATGGATAAAGGGAATTTTGAAATGGTCATTTTGAACTACTGTTTTTTGATTTTGATGAAGCTGTGTTTTTAATAGTAAGTCTGTTGGGAAGGGATTGTACTCTAAACAGAAGGGAATTTTTATTCGTAACCGCCAAATTTATTTGGCTGGTTAAAATATGAATAAAAAATATTGATAAGAACCTACCAAATAAATTTGGTGGTTACGAAAAAAGCGCTACATTCATTTACTAATCAAATAATTACAGACTATGAGAATCGAAAAAATTAAAGAATCCTACAGCAGAAATCTTCCGCATATCCAACCCATAGGTGCAGCATTTTTTGTCACTTTTCGCCTAAAAGATTCTATCCCAAAAGCTAAAATTTGGCAACTCAAAAACAATTTTGATACAACCATCCAGCAAATAAAATTAGAGAATCCCGTTGATTTAGAGTTTCAATTATACAATGAGCGAAAACGTTTCTTTGCCCATTATGATGCTTTATTAGATGCGATGAAATATGGTCCTACTTTTTTAGAACAACCTGCAATTGCCGAATTAGTCGCCAAAGAAATTCACCGTTTCGATGGTGATTTGTATAAATTAGTGGCTTATTCTATTATGCCCAATCACGTTCATATACTCATTGATACCAGTATTCAGCTTCCTTCATTTTTTGATGTCTCGAAATGGGAATCCTTAGAATTTGAGCCTTTGAGTAACATTATGAAAAAAATCAAAGGACCTTCTGCGGTTTACGCTAATCGTTTATTAGACCGAGTAGGTAAGTTTTGGCAGAGAGAAAGTTATGACCACTATATCCGTAACACCAAAGAGTTTAACAACGTCATTGCCTATATTTTGAACAACCCTGTGAAAGCAGGTTTGGCAAAAAACTGGGAAGACCATCCATTTACTTTTTTAGGTACGTATTCGTAACCGCCAAATTTATTTGGCAGGTTCAAAGACGCTGATTATGAGCCAGTTAGGAATCAGTCAAATGAATTTGGCGATTACGGAGAGCTAGTTACCCAACTTCGCCTGAATTTCCTCCAACATCGCTTTCATCTCCATATTTTGTTGTTCCATTTGTTTGACTTTATCAACTTGCGCTTTCAATCGTTCTATTTCCACTTGCTGCGCTTGCTGGTTAATTTTCTGTTGCTCAATCTCCAACTGCTGCGCCTGCACCGTATTGATAAGCATATAAGTCATGGCAGAGGCATTGACGGTGTAATAAGTGGTAGCATCGCCATTGATGGAAAAAGTATCGACCATGTGCGGAGCAACTTCTAGCAATTCTTGGGCAATTACGCCGACGTGCGTAGCCGAAGTATCATAGCCCGAATGTTGATTGTATTGGAAGGTGACGGGCTTAATTTTCATAATTTCCGCAACGCCTTCGGTGTAAGGTGTGATATTGTTTTTTAATCGTCGGTCAGAAGTCGTGGTCCACATAGAACCCGTACTTTTCGCGGCCTCTCCCACTACTTCTAATTTATAGCTCGCCCCACTTGAAATATCCGTACCAATACCCACACTACCCATCATAATCACTTCATTGGTGGTATTTGAAACATCACCAATAAAAATCGCATCACTGGAGTGTCCTCCACCACCGACATCTAATTGAATATAGTTGTCACCTGAATTGGTCTTTAGTTGGGCCGTTTGGCTTTCATCGTTAATGCCAATACTTCCTGTGGTTCTTAATGTTCCATCAATAGTCGTGTTATCATTGACGATTAAACTATTGGAAAGAGTCGTAGTATCCGTTACCGTTAATTGACCGTTGATTTGTAATAAATCATTATCAAACTCTCCGTAAATCAAGGGTGTAGCAGTATTGGACACATCAACATATAATCTTTTATCATAATCACCTGATATACCTGCGTTATAGCCTAAAAAAACATTAGCATCTCCTTTGGCATTTTGCCCAGCATTCGCACCAATTGCGGTATTGGTATTCCCTGACACTAAACTTTTTAGAGAAAAACTTCCAATCGCTGTATTGAAACCTCCAGTAGTGACTTTCACCAAAGAAAAATCGCCAAAACCAGAGTTATTATCTCCTGTGGTTAAGGCTTTCATGGATTCTGTACCCATCGCAGTATTTGAGTTGGCATCATCCATCGCACCTGCCATAGTCAATGCACCGACGGCAGTATTATAATTGCCACTTACAGCATTGCGCATGGAACGGTCACCTACTACGGTATTATAAGTTCCAGAAGTTAATGACCCCAACGTATTATTACCAACCCCCGTATTATAATCCCCTGTATTGCCCGCGTCCGCCGCATTTTGCCCAATAAATAAGCTATTAGTCCCCGTGTTATTTAAGCCCGCATCTAGCCCGATTTGCAAATTACTACTGTCATTTTGGATGACTAAGCGTTCTTTTTCCATCCTAAAATACTCGCTGCCGTCAATATCAAAACGAATCAGGTCTTCGTCATCGCTGGCTTCCACTTGGATTTTGGTGTCGCCGTCAGTGTCTGCTAAAAGATCAGCCTTTCCTATTTCTGTCCAAGCTGTGCTGTAATACCAAAAACTATTGGTCGTGTTATCAAAAACCATCAGACCGTTGGCAGGCGAAGCGATGCTTTCTCTTGCTGCGCTGTCCATTCTTGGAATCAATAATCCTTTGTCAGTGCTACTCACGTCTAGCATCGCCGAGGCTTCGGGCGAACTGTTGTCGGGATTAATGCCTACTTGGGCAAAGCTGACAGATAATGGGAGGAAGAAGCATAAGAGGGAGAATGATAATTGTGAAAGGTATTTCATTCTGTGATAAATAATTTTAACAAAGTGTAACTAGTGCTTTAGCGAGATAACGTTCTTTATCAATACAATTGACTCGGTCAAAGACCTACCTAGGTTGTTGTTTTTTGTGAAAACTTATTTTAGCGTGTAATAGTTGGTTTACAACACTTTCTTACGGATTTTTCAAAAGCGCCTCTAACTTAGCCTCTAAAGCATTGATTTTATCAACCTGCGCCTTTAACTGCTCAATTTCCGTTTGCTGTTGTTCTATTTTCTGATTTTGCTGCTCAATAATCTCCTGCTGGTCTTGCATTCCCTTCACCAAAAGCGGGGTCAATCGAGCATAATCCACACCCCACGGATTGGTTTTAGGGTCATCACCGACGGTGACAGCAGTAGGGAAAATGGTATGGAGTTGTTGCGCCAAGAAGCCCGTCGCAACGTAGTCATCGGGGTCGGTCTTAAAGTTATAATCTCGGACAGCAATGTTTAAAATATCTTGAAGCCCATATTGCGTAGGTTGGATATTTTCTTTCAAACGAACATCAGAAGAATTGATAAAACTAATATCGCTACTACCATTTTGGCGAATTCTCCCTAAGTTAGTGCCATTGGGACTATGGAAACGGATTAAACTGGAGCGATTGCTAGAATTATAGGTATCATGTCCTGCTTTGATTAGTAAACCATCATTATCATTAGTATTATCGTTTCTGGTATTTTCGATAATCATAACGAATTCATTTGAACCATTTTTAGAGTCCGTAACATGTACTTGACCGTTGATTTCGGCATCTCCACTTTTATAAACGACCATCGCATCCGAACGATTCGCATTGCTAGAACCCGTTCCATTTCCAATTACAAATAATCTATCGTCTGTATCAAATCCACCTGTATTATCAGCGGTGTAATTGGTATTATAAGTACCTATGGCAAATTCAGCGTAAGAATTAGCTTGTGCGCCAAGCCCAAAAGCGGTAGCATATTCTCCACTGGCAGTACCTCCACTAAATGCCGTAGCATACTGTTCACTGGCAGTACCTGCACTAAAGGCTGTAGTACGAAAAGCACTCGCAGTAGCAGAAGTAAAGGCTACTGCTTGACCATCGGTTGCAGTACCCCCATTGAAAGCGACCGAACCAATTCCACTTGCTTTGGCACTCAAGCCCATAGCTACTGAATAATTTCCGATATTACTTTCATCCCAGTCATTTCCATCTACACTTCCTGCTCTGAAGGCACCTTTACTTCGGTCAAAAAAGAATTTAAGTTCTGTACCACTTCCGCCATAATTTAAAGCGTTTGCTCCAAAAACAAAGTCGTCATTATTATTAGTGGAGACTGTTAACCCATTTTCGGAAACAAAAGCAGTATTGTCTGCCGCCGACCAGCTTAACGTCCCATTCCCATCCGTCACCAGCATATTTCCATCCTCGCCATCTGTTAAAGGCAACGTATAGTCACCAACGACCAATCCTTCCGAAGTCGCACTTATGGTGTCTCTCACACCTGTATAGACCCTAAAAGTATAATCTCCACTTTCAAGATTAGATTGACCACCATCGTAGGTATTAGAAGAACTATATCTTATATTATATCTTCGATCTAATTGAATGGTATATTTTTGACCTGCCACTTGTTCATAATTCACATAGCAACCTTGCCAATCACCACCAGAACCCATAACTCCAGTTGCTAATACAGTCCCTCCTGTTCCTTCTCCTTCATAGATGGTAATGTTTCTGATTTGACTACCAGCAATTGACCCGGCAAACCTGAATTGTACTTCTTGCACTTGCGCTGAATTAACGGCGGTATAAGCCTGCCATGCTCCAGTGTTGTTTGTACGATAATTATTAAAATTATCATTTTCTACATCTATGGTCAAATCACTAATCAAAATATCGAACAGATTTTCAGGTTCTAGCCCAACACCGACATTTCCTGCGGTATCTATAAAAATACCTTCATTGTCCCCATCATTGGATAGGTATCGTCCATCTGTTTGCAGGTAGTCTGATAAAGCTGACCAAGTTATTTGTCCCGTTCCGTCGGTTACTAGCAGTTGTCCGTCCGTTCCATCATCGACTGGTAGGGCGTATTCGCCAATGGTCAATTCCTCTCCCGAAAATTTGAGTTCTCTAGTTAAAGTAATATAAACTCGATGTTCAAATCTAGAAAATGCGCCGTCCGAGGATTCGTTATCGTAGGCTACGTCGTCGTAATACGACCACTTATCTGCCTCGTCTAAGGCAATCGTATATTGTGCATTGGCGACTTGGTTGACGGAAAGGGAAAAAGATAGCCAACCGCTACCCGATGGAGTGGCGGTCGTTGTGGCTAGTACGTTGCCATCTGTACCTACGCCTTCGTAAAGGGTGAGGGTTCTTTGCCCCGATGCACCGTTATTAAAATTCAATTCAATGGCACTAATCGTCCCCGAGTTCGTGGCGGTAAATGATTGCCATTGTGCGCCAGTTCCTATATCAAATTGTGCATCATTAATTGCTTCTACATCAAGATTGGCCTCCGATTGACTAACGTGGAAAAACGCCGTTGGCACCGTTCCTATGCCCACCTTGCCATCAGCATCAACATAAATGCCTTCATTATCGCCATCATTGGACAAATAATGACCGTTGGATTGGATATTTTCGGTAGCGGTGTGATTGCCCAAATTATCTCCTGCAACATCGGTCGTTATTTCTTCCCATGTGGTATTATAAAACCAAAACGAGTGAGTCGTGCTGTCATAGACCATCAAACCGATAGCGGGATTGCTGATGGCTTTCCGATTGGTACTGTCCATTCTGGGAATTAAAATGCCTTTGTCGGTACTGCTGATGTCGAGCATGGCCGAGGCATCGGGTTCGGCATTGGTGGCATTGATGCCTACTTGGGCGGCGGCATAATCCGTCGCTAAAAAGGTAAACGCTAAAAGGTAAAGGAGGGACTTGCTGTAAGTGGTAAAATTGTTAATCATATTTTTTGATTTCGATGGAATAGTATTTTTAATAGTAAGTCCGTTGGGGAGGGAATGTACTCTAAAAGGGATGGAAAATTTTACAGTAGCTCGGGCATCTCCGATAAACCAGCCCGACTGTATCATGCGGGCGGGTCGGAATTACAAACTTATCCGAGTAGCTCTTCTTTGGGAAAAAGTGCCGTAGGTACTTTATATCGGTAGAAAGTTCGGCAATGTACCCAATGCTAACTGTGCCGTAGGTACAGCATATATTGTACCTACGGCACAATGGGTTTTGGATAAAATGATATGTTTCTACCGATATGCAACCCCTAACGGGGTTATTTTTGACCACCTCCCATAAGTGGACGTACGATAGCTATTTTGATGCTACTCGGGCAAGAATGCCCAAGCTACGGCTACTGCTAGTTCTACAAAAGCGTCTCTAGCTTAGCCTCTAAGGCATTGATTTTATTAACCTGCTGCTCAAGCTGTTGATTTTCGACTTTTAAAGCCTTGATTTCGGCTTGTTGATTTTTGATGATTTGCTGTTGGTCGTAAAATTTGAAGAAGATAGGTAATAATTATAAATATCACTACCGCTATCAACTTACGAAAAGTATATTTTTATTCGCTGCTGGTTTAATTGAGCTGTCCTTGAATCTGCTTCAGCATGGCTTTCATGCTTTCACTTTCTTTCTGCAATTCAGATAGTATTAAAAGCTGTTGTTCAAGCTGTTGGATATTTGTATGATTGGTATTGGCTTGTACCGTCAAAGACTCGATGGCGGTTTGTTGGGAAGTTTGCTTTTTATCTAATTGACCATTTTCCATGGTTAATTTATCCAATAGTACTTGTTGCGTTTGTATGCCTTTGACTAAAAGTGGTGTGAGTTTGGCGTAATCGACCATCCACGGGTTGACTTTTTCATTATCACCACCAACGGTGACGGCTACGGGATAAATGCGGTGTAATTGCTGGGCGATAAATCCTGTTTGTGGTGTTTTGGAGGCATCATTTTTATAAAAATAATCGCTGACTTGAATTTTTAAAAGGTCATTCAAACCGTATTTTGTTGGTTGAATATTGGTTTTTAGGCGAATATCCGAAGTTACATTATAGGCTAAGCTTCCTGTGGCATTTTGCTGAATGCGTCCAAGACTATTATCATCTGGTGTGGTGAATTTTATCAATCGACTTTTATTAGATGAATTATAACTATCGTGTCCTGCGATGACGTTGATACCATGATTGCTGAATGAGTTGTCATTGGCGGTATTGCGAAAGGTAGCGATGTAGGCTTCGCTGCCTGATGTTGAATGTTCAATGGAAAAACTATCGCTGACCATCAAGACAGCATTGCTGAATATCGTATCATTGTTTCAATAAATATTGTCAACCGTTAGATTTCCATTGATGGTAATGGCTTGATTGGTGGTAATGTCTCCTGTTGCATTGATTTGTATGCCTTCATCGTCTAGGTCATTAGACAAGTAATGAGCGTTTAGTGTAATATTTCCGCCTGTTGTCAATTGATGGCTGGTTGTGATTTTTCCATTATCATCAATTGAAATACCTTCGTTATCACCGTCTCTTGATAGATAATTGCCATTCAGTATGATATTATTACTGACGGTTACTTTTCCATTATTAGCGATATTGATGCCTTCGTTATCACCGTCATTGGACAAATAATTTCCGTTCAATAAGATATTGTTGGTAAAAACGACTGTTCCACTATTTCCGATATGGATGCCTTCATCATCGCCATCATTGGAAAGATAGTGATTGCTTAATTGGATGTTTTCCAAAGCCGTATGGTCGTCTAAATTCATCGTATCCAAAGAAAATTCATCTGTTGATGGATAAATAGTAGCATTGGCGTAATTGGTTAGCTTTACAATTCTGAAATGCTTACCATCTACTATGTAAGCATAGTTTCCGACTATTTCTATATCATCTATTGATTGATTAAGATTTAAAGTTCCAACTAAAGATAATGACGCAGGATTACTAATATCTACTACTGTGAGTATGTCATCGTAGGCATCTATAAAAGCATAATTTCCCGAAATAACTATTTCTATACCAGGACCAATACCACCAACACTGACACTATCTACTCTTACGGGTGCATAAACATTGCTAATATCTATTGACTTTAAATAATCATCGTCTATTACATAAAGGTAGTTCCCTGAAACAACCGCATAATACGGGTTGATACAAAAAATTGAATCTAGTTCTACTGGGTTAGTGGCATCACTAAGGTCTATTATTCTTACTTCTTTAATTGTTACTGCAGCATCTGCAAGATTATCTACTATGTAAGCATAGTTACCCGAAACATCAAGAGAATATGGAAAAAATGCAAAGTCTTTATTACCTAAAATGATAGGAGCAATTGGATTACTAATATCGCTGATATAAAGCCTTCCGCCACTATTCATTGTATAAGCATAAGTGTCTATAATCTTCATTTCTCGAATAATACTGCCTAAATTGATACTATCGACCAATGGCGGATAGATAGGATTACTCAAATCCATGACATCTATTGGGTAATTTCTATTAGTTGTCTCTCCCATGATATAAGCATAATCTCCTGAGATAGTTATATTATATATATCCTCTTTAAATGTTATAGTATTGACTAATAATGGTGCAGTAGGACTACTAATATCTACAATTTTTAAATCGGGTGAGTTAATATGCGTTAAGTACGCATAATTTCCTTTAATCGCGATGTTATCCGCTAAGTTAGTCTGCGATAGCCTTCTTACTTCTTCCATATTGGAGAAATTAGCCGTCAAGTTTGTTCCTGTGGCATCTACGGTTAAGGTCTGCGAACCGTTTCGGATTTCGTTCCATTGGTTATCGTCATAGTACCAAAAGGAAATGGTGGTCGTATCATATACGAGTAAACCTGCGGCAGGCGTAGCGATAGCATTGCGGTTAGTACTGTCCATTCTTGGAATAAGCAGCCCTTTATCCGTGCTTGCTACGTCCAATATTGCCGATGTGTCGGGTGAGTTGCCTGTTTCGTTGATGCTAATCTGGGCGTAGGTGGTGATTAGTGACTGGTGATTGGTGATTAGTAAGATAACCAATATTATTCTGATGATACTTTTCATTTCTACTTGATTTTAGGTTTTATTGATTATCCAACTCCTTTTGAATTTGCTCTAAAGTGGCTTTCATTTCAGCGTGTTGCTGTTGCAACACTTGGAGTGCTGCTACTTGCCTTTGCAAGGCTTGGATTTTTAGTTTATCACTTTCAGTTTGTGCCTTTAGTGCGTTGATTTCGGTAGCTTGCTGTTGGTGTTTGGTCTTTAGTTGTGTGTTACTCGTAGTCAGTTCTTCAATGATAGATTGTTGGTTTTGCATGCCTTTGACCAAAAGCGGTGTGACTTTGGCGTAATCCACCATCCACGGATTGGTTGTTTCATCATCACCGCCAACGCTGACGACGCTTGGATAGATTTCGTACAGTTGTTGAGCTAAAAAGCCCGTTTGTGGTGTTTGGGAAAGGTCTTTTTTATAATGATAATCCCGAACTTGTATTTTTAAAATATCTGCTAAACCGTATTGGGTCGGTTGAATATTGGTTTTTAAACGAATATCGGAAGTCGTATTGTAGAGAACGCTCGTTGCTGCATCTTGTTGAATAGCACCGATGGTGGTACCGTTTGGTGTACTAAAATTAATCAAATGGCTGATGGCAGTATTTGAAAAATTGTCGTGTCCTGCTATGATATTAATGCCATCGTTTCTCGCAGCATTGTCATTGGTGGTATTTTTAAAAGTGGCAATGTATGCGTTGCTTCCCGTTTTAGCCTGCTCAATAATCAAATCATCTTTTACGACCAGGACATCATTGACGTAAACGGTGTCATTGCTGCCATTTATCGTATCGCTAAGCGTAAGATTGCCGTTAATGGTCAAGTTGTTACTAAAGGTTGCGTTGCCATCATTATCTATTGAAATGCCTTCATTGTCGCCATCATTGGATAGATAGTTACTGTTAAGTGCGATATTTCCGTTGACGGATAAAGTGCTGCTGGTCGTGACAGTTCCATTGTCCGCTATCGAAATACCTTCGTTTCCACCATCATTCGATAGATAATTATCATCCAATAGTATATTTTTATGAAAAGTAACATTTCCATCATCCGAAATGCTGATGCCTTCATTTCCACCATCGTTTGATAAATAATTTCCATTCAAAATGAGGTTGTTACTAAACGTAACTTTTCCATCATCATCTATCGAGATACCTTCATCGTCGCCATCATTCGATAAATAATAACCCGACAATTCGATATTTTGATTGGCAATGTGATTGCTCAAGTTAGCAGTTTCCACAACAAATTCACCCGTGATAGGATTAATTCCAACATTCATGTAGCAAGGTATCAAAGCGATGACGGAGAAGCCATTGCTATGAACGACGTAGCCATAATTATTGGCAACAGCAATCGCATTCGCACTGCCCTCAAGGTTGATTTGGTCTGACAGTATCGGTGCAGCAGGAATACTAATATCTATTATTCTTAAATCATTGTCCGTTTCATCAACTATAAAGGCATAATTGCCTGACAAAGTGATACCCGAAGGAGCGTCACCGATACTTAAACTAGCGTAGGCTGTTGGTGAAGCGGCATTGCTGATGTCAGTTATATTTAATTCATCATCGAATTGGTCAACGGTATAAACGTAATCGCCCGAAGCCGTTATAGCCTTTTGTTCATTTCCAATGGTTGTACTTCCCGATAAAGTCGGATTGGTCACATCGCTCACATCCACGACTTGCAGGTCAGCACTAATCGTATAAATCACATAAGCGTAATTTCCAGAAATAGAAACGCTGTAAGCCGTTAAACCGACATTAACACTTCCCGACTGTGCCAACGAAGCAGGATTACTGATATTAATGATGTTTAAATTGCCACTTCCAAATTCAGCGATATAAGCATAATCGCCAGCAATTGTAATGTCTCTCGGTTCATTTCCGAGACTAAAATTACTGCCTAATTGCGTTGGTGCAGCAGGCGTACTGATGTCAATCACCCTTAAATCGTCGTCTGTATTGTCAATGATGTAGGCGTAATTTCCAGAAACGGCTATTCCGATAGGTTCAGCGCCGAGTGCTAATGTACCAACGACAGTTGGTGCAGTCGGTGTGCTGATGTCGATGACTTTTAGTTCGTCGCCATCGGTGATGACATAAGCGTAATTTCCTGAGACGGCAATATCTATTGGTTCATTGGTCATCATTAAAGTACTTGCCGTTTCGATGCAAGAATAGTCATACTGCAAATCCAAATTTTCGGTAATGTCATTGATGGTTAGGGGTTGCGTACCATTTCGTATTTCGTTCCATTGGTCATTATCGTAGTACCAAAAAGACGTAGTTGTGCTGTCATAGACTATCAATCCGATGGCTGGACTAGCGATATTATTGCGACTAGTGCTGTCCATTCGTGGTATTAAAACGCCTTTATCGGTACTGGAAACGTCGAGCATCGCCGATGCGTCGGGTTCTGCGTCGGTGGCGTTGATGCCGACTTGGGCTGTGGCATACTCCGTAGTCAAAAAAGTAAAAACTAAAAGGTAAAGGAGGGCATTGCTGTAAGTGGTAATTCTTTTAATCATGGTTGGTCAATTCGATGAAATAGGTTTTTGTATTGTTTATAGCAATAAGGCTGTTCGAGGTGGATTTGTACTCAATAGAAGAAGGAAATTTTCTAAAGTAGCTTGGGCATCCTGCCCGAGGAGAAATATAGTAGGACTACTCAGACAGGATGGCCAAGCTACGACTGGATAAACATGAATTTTTAATGTTATATGTATCGGTAGTTTATCCTATATACTTTCAGAAGTTTTACTTTAACCGCTGCAAAATTAGGAAGGAAACCAACGGACAAAACGGATATTTTAGCTGACAAATGCGAAATTCGGGTCTAAAAGGAAAAATAAATGAGTACAATTTTGAACCATCTGCCTTACATTGACGGAAGTTACTCCTTACATCGACTTGCCATTTTACTTCAATCCCCTATTCATTATTGAGCCAACAAGTATTATTTAATCATCAAAATATACTAGCGTGAATCAACTTTACCAACTGAACTTATTAACTATTGCTATTTTGATAATGGTTAATTTCCTTTCTCTTGCCAGCCTACAGGGGCAAACATGTAATAACGATAACTCCGTCAGCACGACTAATATAGGATGTTGTGATAGGCCGCAGTTCCCCAATGCCTACTTCGAGTCCGTAGTGGGCGAGGTAAGAACGATTCGTTCCAATAGTTATCCCAACCACGACTTTTGCTATGCCACTGGTCGGGTGCCAGCGCCTACCTACTACCAATTTGAAGTGGATGTGACACCCGAAAAAGCTGCCAGTACTTCCCCTGTTGTCAGTGGAAACGGTCGCCCCTTTCGGTATTTTGGCATTGCACTCAATGGGGTGATAATGGCGCCTGCACCCGCCGAGCCGTTTATTTTTGAAAACACGAATACGGGAGAATTTAACTGGGACTGGGTCTTCGAACCTACCAATAACCAAGGTAGTGGTCAAGGTCAAGTAAGTTTAGATTGTGCCTCTGCGCATACTGGTCCGCAGGGTTATCACTATCACGGAAATATGTTTTCCTACGTGGAGACCTTGCAAGCAGGGATTTCTACCACTAATACGCCACCTGCCCAACCCCTACAGATTGGCTGGGCGGCCGATGGATTTCCCATTTTATATCGCTTTGGTCCAGATAGAAACGGGGTGATGAAATTATTGCAACCGAGTTATCAATTGAAAAGCGGTGAGCGACCGGGAGATGGTATTTCTGAACCTTGTGGCCCGTACAACGGAAAATATACCAGAGATTACGAATATATAGTCGGGGTAGGAGATTTGGATGCTTGCAATGGCATAGATGGGAACATTAATATTGGTGGGCAAACCTATACTTACTTTTACGTTGTGACTGATGCTTTTCCACAAATTTCTAGATGCCTAACGGGTACACCTTCCGAAACGTTCTCTAGAAACAATGGTTTGTTAGTCAATTTTACGGATAGCGATAATGATGGATATATTGCGGAGATAGACTGTAATGATAATAACGCAACTATTTACCCCAATAGCACCGAAACCGCTAATAACGGAATTGATGAGGACTGTGATGGGATGGACTTGGTAACTGCCATCGACCAGGACAATGACGGCTTCAACGCTGATGTGGATTGCGACGATACTAACGCCGCTATCAATCCCGACGCTACGGAAATTCCTAATAATGACGTTGATGAGGATTGTGATGGTGTTGCCCAGATGATAGATATGGATAACGATGGGTTTAACTCCGACGTAGATTGTGATGATACTAACGCCGGAATCAATCCCGATGCGCCGGAAATTCCTAATAATAGTGTTGATGAGGACTGTGATGGTGTTGCCCAAGTGATAGATATGGATAATGATGGGTTTAATTCCGACGTGGATTGTGACGATAATAATGCGAGTATCAATCCCGATGGGGTGGAAGTAGCGGATAATGGCATTGATGAAAATTGCGATGGAATGGATGAGGTGACCCCCAATACGCCCGTTTGTGTCGTGCCTTCCCAATTTTCGGTAGCACCGATTGGAAGAAGAGTAGTTCAGTTGAGTTGGATGGGTACAGAAAATGCGAGATACAATATTCAAGTTCGATTTAAAGGGGTTTCAAACTGGGTGTTGAATGCGCAATTGACATCAAATGTGGTAACGATTTACGGTCCAGTTACCACTTTTGAATATCGAGTCAGAACATTATGTGCCGATGGAACCGTCTCCGACTTTAGCAGTATCCAAGCGTTTACTATTTCGAATAATCTGATAGCGGCCAACTCAAGAAATCGGCCAGCCGCATCCATTACAAAATTGGTCATCCCATCTTCCGAATTAAGTATTTATCCCAACCCTGTACGTACTACTTTACACTTAGAACAGTCTTTACAAAAAGGCACTAAAATATTCGTTTATAATACGCTAGGAAAAATCGTACTACAAAAGCGTATCGAAAAATTGGAAAATACGCCCATCATTGAAACGCAATCATTAGAGGCGGGTATCTATTATTTGACGGTACAAGAAGCGGGTCAAACGCTTACCCGAAAATTTATAAAAGGGTAGCTTTGTTCCTAAACTAGCGAAGCCAATGCAATGGAGGTCAGATGTAGTATTCGTCTTACGTCTGACCTCCTGACTACTTATCTTATCAAAAAATACTTCATCATGAAATACTTATTATTACTATCTTTTCTGAACTTTTTACAACCAACCCACGATGTGGCCATGGCTGTCTTTGCTGTCACCTTAGAAGAAGATGGAACCTTCCAATTGAAAATTAAATTGGACGTAGAAGACCTCAACACGGCGCTGGCTCTAGGACCAACGGAATCGCCCACCACGGAACTACTGACCACATACCTACAAGAAAATACCAGTTGGTTCGTCAATAACCAATCCGCTAATTTCCACGTTATTTCCGTTACGCAAAATGAAGGTTTTTATCTTTTAGAGGCTGCCCCTATTCAGTTTAAGACGCCATTTACGTCCATTGAACTAAAAAATACAGTGTTGCTCGAACAAGTGGACCAACAATCCAATGTCATTTATATCAAGCAGGAAGGTAAAGAAGTTCGAGGGTTTAGAATGACGAAGGAACGGGTGGAGGTGTCGGTGGATTTGTAGTTTTCTAGCTTACTTAAAATCATAGCTTTAACGGCCATATTAGCTATTTATAAAAAATCCAAGTTGGTTTTTATGAAAAATGTTACCGAAGATAAGCTCTACGACGCAGTCATTATTGGCAGTGGTTTTGGGGGAAGTATGATAGCGCATAAATTGTCTCAAGCGGGATGGGACATTTTACTAATAGAAAGAGGTGAGCGTGTAAAAAGAGGGGCGCACAATTGGTCTAAATTTGGTTCTCTGGAGTTGACCTCACATTATGATACAACACTACCCTATGAAGTTTTGAAAGGAGGGAATAAAAAGAAAATGGGTGTCTATGCGGCCTTGGGAGGACCTTCCATTTTCTACGGTGGGGTTTCCTTTAGATTCAGAGAACAAGATTTTCACCCTCCAAGTGATATTATTGGGACTTCTGGTGCAGCGTGGCCTATCACTTACGATGACTTAGAACCCTACTATACAGAGGCGGAAGAACTATTGCGAGTAGCGGGAGATTTGAATGACCCAACAGCTCCGCCGAGAAGTAAGGGCTTTCCACAAAATCCTGCTGCTTACGCTCGTATTTCCCAACAAATAAATCTTGCGGCTACTTCTTTAGGATTGCATCCTTTTCATTTGCCTTTGGCCATCAATTATGACGATACCTCCAGACCAATTTGCCAATTATGTACTAATTGCGATACTTTTGCCTGCGCCATACGGGCAAAGAATGATTTAGACACGATGCTCATTCCAAAAAAGAAGGAAAAGACTTACACGATTTTAACGAATACCGTAGCTAGTAAAATCAATGTCGATAATGCTAAAGTAAAACAGGTCAATTGTTTTGATAGAACAGCAAATAAATCGTTTAATGTGCGAGGACGAATCTGTATCTTGAGTGCGGGCGCATTAGCCTCTCCTCATATTTTATTAAATTCTAAATTGGAGCACTATAATCAAGCTGGTAAATTTATTGGAAGATTCCTAATGCGTCATGCAAATGCTATTGTTTTTGGCATTTATCCAGGCATAGCGGATAAGGAACATCGTTTCCACAAAGAACTAGCGATTATGGATTTCTACTTTGGTCATAAGGACATCAAGTATCCGCAACATAAAATTGGCAGTCTTCAACAAGTTGCTACGCCTCCTAGGGGTTTAGTAGAAAACGGCGCTCCCAGCAAATTACTGGGAAAGATTGCTGGGAAAGTGGTAAAAATTTCCACAGGATTGTTGGCCATTGCGGAAGACCAGCCTCAATTTAATAATCATGTGGGGATAAAAAATAAAGCAGGTAAGTATGATATGGTTATTCCCACCATTTTACACGAATATTCTCGGAGAGATTTAAAATCATTAGCTGCACTCACTCAACAAGCAAAACGTATATTGCGAAAATCAGGCGCATTCTTGAACTACGTGCACCAAATAAAAACCTTTTCTCACGCTTGTGGAACCGTAAGAATGGGGAACAATCCAGCAACTGCCCCGCTTAACAAGTATTGTAATTTTAGAGGAATAGATAATTTATTTGTAGTAGATGCTTGTTTTATGCCTACTGCTGCTGCCGTTAATCCCTCCTTGACCATTAGTGCCAATGCTTTGCGCATCGGTGATTATCTGATTGATAAGTTTTCTGTTTAACTAATACCTAATAGCAGTATATGCGATACCAACCAATTGCTAAAGATAATCCGCTTAGTATCTGTTTCTTAGGTTGTGGTAAGATAACCCATCGCCACGCTAAGTCCGCACGTAACTGCAAAACACCGATTAGCCTCTCCTTTGCAAGTCGAGATGAGAAAAAGGCAAATATTTACAAGAATAAATACAAAGGTCAAGTAGCATTTGGTAGTTACGAGGCCGCTATGGAGAGTGAGGTAGATGTCGTAATGGTAAATACCCCTCCAAATACCCACTATCAGTTGACACGTTACGCCTTAGAAAATGGAAAACACGTAATTGTGGAAAAGCCTCCTTTTTATACTACTACCGAATTGGAAGAGCTAGGCAAATTAGCAGACACTAACGCATTACAACTGATAATTGCGGAAAACTATTACTATAAGCCTTTAAGACTAGCCATACTCCGTGAACTTAAAAAAGGGGTCATTGGAACACCTTTATTTATCAATATTAATGCACAAAAAAAACAACAATCAGCAGATTGGAGGAACGACCCTAGTGTGGTTAAGTATGGGGCATTATTTGAAGGCGGTATTCACTGGATTAATTTTATCAATAATATTGGTTTGGAGCTTACCAAAGTACATGGATTTATACCCAAACAAGATGGACCACTAGAAAGAAGCATACAGGCGGCGGCACATACTAAAGAAGGAGTAGTGGTTAATCTTTTTTATAGTTGGGAGACAGATGCTCTATTAAAAGGATTGAGGATTTCTAAAATATTTGGTAAAGAAGGCTCGATTACCTTTGAAACCAATGGATTATTTATGTTGATTCGGGGAAAAAAGACGTATTTGCGTTTTCCGAATATTACCAACATAACGGGTCAACAATTGATGTTTAATGATTTTATGAATGCGCTTCAAACGGGGAAGTCTCCAGCATTTCATTGGAAAATGGCAAAGCGAGATTTAAAAATAATAGAAGCAATTTACGAAAGTACCGCTTCTTATAAGGACAAAAACAAAACAGATGTTTAATTGGATGATTGCTTTATTAACTGGGCTTGGAGTTGGTTTTCACAATGCTACTTGGGGGATGTATAAGGATGCCCCGCACGAAGGATTTACTTGGATGACCTATTTCAGAAGTGTAATCGCTGGTGCGGTATATGGTCCATTACTTTGCTACCTATTTGGGTTAGATTTATATGAACCAGCAAACGTATTTTTATTATTTGGAGCAGCCTACGTTTTAGAAAGAATTACGATGGAAGTCTATAAGACCTTTATTCGCGTAGAAGACCAAAGTAAGTATTTCATTCCCATGCAGTTATCGGTTTTTGGGAAACCCATTGAGAATTACCCTTTACGGCTATTGCTTGGCGTTTTGTACGTGGG
>JBCCQK010000057.1:0-24670 GCA_039024375.1 Bacteroidota bacterium | reverse complement strand
CTACACCGTAACAAAAGTTTGTTAATATTCTGCTCGGCGCCTTCGGCGCCTCGCATGAGGGATTTTTAAGGGTGAGAAATTTGGTGGTTTTCAATTAAAACCACCAAATTTCTCACCCTTAATATCCCCTTTCCGAGCTCGCGAAGCGAGCGAGGAAAACCTAAACAAACTTTTGTTACACTGTACTCACGCTTTAATCATCCTCTTTTTTGACAGAAGAGCCTCTGATAACGAGTCGAGGAGTGAGTACCGTTTTTCTAGCTACGAAGTCTCCCTTACCATTTACTTGCTCTAAAAATATTTTGGCGGCAAATCGTCCCATTTCTTCACTCAACTGATTGACGGTCGTAAGTCCGGGTTCCACAAAAGAGGTAAAGGGTTCATCCATAAAACCAACCAAGGCCATATCTTCGGGAATCACAAAGCCGTTTTCCTTCAACACTTGCATGGCACCAATGGCGGCGAAATCACTCGCTGCGAAGAGTGCGTCGGGCAGTTCGTCGAGTTGTAGTAATTGGCGCATACTTGCTGTTCCATCTTCGAGTTTCAAATGACTTTGAACCACTAACGTATCATCAAAAGTCAACCCATTATCTTCTAAGGCATCTCGATAACCACGCAGTCGATTTTTGTAAATTTGTAGAGTTTGCACCCCCGCAAAATGAGCAATCCGTCGGTAGCCTTGTTGGATTAGATGCTCCACCGCTTTGTAGGCTCCCAAGTAATCGTCAATGACTACGGTACTCGCATTGGAAATGTCCGTTACTCGGTCGAATAAGACTAAAGGAATTTGATTATCGATAATCTGCTGATAGTGTTGAAAATTTTGATTGTCCATAGCAACGGAGGCCAAAATGCCATCAACTTGTGCTTGCATCAGAGCGGCAATATTGGACTGTTCGTTGGCCGATTTATCGTTCGATTGTGTAATCATTACATTATAGCCCGCTTGACTCGCTACTTCTTCCACACCACGCACTATCGAAGAGAAAAAACTTCGATTGAGTCGTGGAACTACCACTCCCAATATATTGGTTTTACCACTACGCAAAGCCGCCGCTACGTTGTTTTGTTGATAGTTCATTTGCTGCGCCATCTCTTTGACCGCTTTTTTGGTTTTACGACTAATTCGGGGGTGGTCTCGCAACGCACGAGATACCGTCGAGGGTGTTAGCTGCAGCTCTTTGGCAATATCGTATATGGTAGTTTTTACTTGTGGCACTGTAATATTTGTGATGCGTAATTGAGTTGTACAATCGGTTGCACAAATGTAGATAAATTAAATAGTAAAAAGGAAATAATTTTTGGTAAATTTATAATAAACCCAATTTATAGCCTTTTTAGCTACGTATTTCCATATTTTATGGAAGGCAATCGGTTGCTTTTTTTATCGCTGTTCGATTATTGCTCAATTTTATGTCAGTAGGCTTTTTGAAAAGTACGTCTTTAAGAGAAATGGCAATACGGTTTAAATTGTGAGTGCAAGTATTTTAAGGTGTTGGACACGTGAATTTCAATTCTTTGCCGTAATGCCCAAAAAATGAGATTAGTCACATGAGATTTCTTATTACTACCTTAATTGGTTGCTTCTTTTTTGGCGTTTTGGGAATGGCTCAAAACACCCAGCCATTACTGCAAAATACCGCACACCGAATCAGTACTTCCCTCGATGGGCAATGGCACTACATTATTGACCCCTACGAGACAGGCTACCGCAATCACCGTCGGTGGGAACCTTTTGACGAATTTGAAAATAAAAAAGCCTCGGCTTCTCCTTATTGGATGAATCGAAAAATGGAGCAATCGACCGATAGAATAGAGTATAACTTTGACCTGTCGCCCACCTTGAACGTGCCCGGCGATTGGAATCACCAAGACGATAAACTGCTGTACTACGAAGGGACCGTCTGGTACGAACGAGATTTTAATTTCCAGCCCGACGCTGATAAACAGTACTATTTGTATTTCGGAGCAGTCAATTACCGAGCGGATGTTTATTTGAATGGGCAAAAAGTAGGTTTTCACGAAGGACCTTACGACCCCTTTAATTTTAATGTTACCGATTGGCTAAAAGCGGGCAAGAACGAAATTATGGTACGTGCTGATAATCGACGGTCGAAAGATAGAGTACCAGGATTAACCACCGATTGGTGGAACTATGGCGGCATCACCAGAGCGGTAAAAATTATTGAACTACCTACAACTTTTATTCAAGATTACCACATTCAAATCGACCAAAGCGACCCCGAAAAGGTAAGGGGCTACGTCCAGTTGGGCGGTACTCAATTGCAACAATCGGGCAAGATAACTATTCCCGAAATTAACTTGACCGCTGCTTTCCAAACGGACGAAAAGGGGAGGGCGACTATCGAATTTTCGGCAAAGGAATTATTGAGGTGGTATCCCGAAAGACCCAAGCTGTACGAGGTAATTATTCAATCTTCGACTGACCAACTATCTGATAAAATCGGTTTTAGAACCATCGAGCGGCGAGGGCCGGATATATTACTCAATGGTAAGTCGATATTCCTAAGAGGTATCAGTTTACACGAGGAAAACCCCTACCGAGTGGGACGGGCGCACAGTCCAGAAGATGCTCGCCTATTATTTGGTTGGGCCAAGGAACTCAACGCCAACATGATTCGATTGGCGCACTACCCGCACAACGAAAATATGCCCAGAATTGCCGACGAATTGGGCATCTTACTCTGGGAAGAAGTACCCGTTTATTGGGGCATCAATTACACCAATCCCGATTCTTACCAAGCCGCCGAAAATCAATTGACCAGTTTGATTCAACGGGATAAAAATCGAGCGAGTGTTATCATTTGGTCCGTGGCCAACGAGACACCGAGAGACGACCCTAATCGGCTGGCTTTTTTGAAAAAAATGGCCGCCGTTGCTCGGTCGATGGATGCCAATCGCTTTGTATCGGCCGCTTTGGACCGCACCGAGGATAAAGCCAAAAAAGAAGTGACCATCACTGACCCCTTCGCCGAATTTTCGGACATGGTCAGCGTCAACGAATACATCGGTTGGTACGGCAGTACGCCCGAACGGATTCCGCAAATGAAATGGGACGTGAGTAACCACAACAAACCTTTTTTCATTAGCGAATTTGGCGCAGGAGCTTTGTATAATTATCGAGGGGCTAAAAATGAGATTTGGACGGAAGATTATCAAGCGTGGATGTACGATGAAACGCTACAAATGCTCGAAAAAATACCTTCCTTACGGGGGATGACCCCTTGGATTTTGGTAGATTTTCGGTCTCCACGCCGCAATTTGGCCCAAATACAAGACGGTTGGAACCGAAAAGGACTCATTTCCAATCAAGGACACAAAAAAGCGGCATTCTACATTTTGCGAGATTACTACGCTAAAAAGGCAGAGGAGTTTGCCTATGAAGTGGAGTAGGGTAACCTCCGTCCTTCTATAAAGTAGCTATTCGTAAAATCTGGATTAGCGTAAGTAATTAGACAGAATTGAATGAATAAATTAGACAGGATTACAGGATTTACAGGATTTTAATTATCAATATCTTAAATCTCCGATGAATGCGGAGTTAAAAAACCTGTTCATCGTGAAACCCGCTCGACTGCGCAGCGGGCGAGTCCTGTCAAAAATAACCTTAGATAATCTTGTCTGACTACTTACAAAATAAAAAGAAAAAAATCAATCAATCATTAGCATGAGAATTATCTTTTCCACAGCACTCCTTTTATTAATAAGCGTTCTTAGCTGGCAATGCCAAACCAATCAAGCCGTTTCTGCCGATGCGTTTACCGTCGAAAAAGCCCTAGCCGAAGAGGCTGCGGGTTGGCAAAAAGTACCAGAAATTGAGGCGCGCACCAAAGCTCCAACTTTCCCCGACCAGCAGTTTAATGTCTTGGATTATGGAGCAAAAAACGACCCGAATTTTGATAGTAGAACGGCGATTATGGCAGCCATTGCAGCAGCCAGCAAAGCGGGAGGCGGCCAAGTACTGCTACCGGCGGGCACTTACTTTTCTGATGGACCCATCCATTTGGAAAGTAATATCAATTTACACGTGGCAGAAGGAACTCGGCTTTTTTTCAGCAGCAACGACAAAAGCTATTTACCCTTGGTTAAAGTCCGTTGGGAAGGTACCGTTTGCTGGAACTATTCGCCCTTGATTTACGCCATAGACAAGGAAAATATTGCCATTACGGGCAAAGGAGAAATTGACGGAAACGCCCGAGAATGGTCGATGGAATGGCGTAAAGTGCAAAAGCCCGACAAAAATCGCTTGCGACAAATGGGCAACGATACTATCCCCGAAAATCAGCGAGTTTTTGGAACGGGTTTTCTGGATTTAGACGGCGACGGCAAAGATGATGGTTTCGGTGACGGGCAGCAGCACTATTTACGGCCTACCTTAATCGAATTTTATAATTGCCAGAATATTTTACTGGACGGTATGACCGTGAAAAATAGTCCTTTTTGGACGGTACACCCTATTTTTTCTAAAAACGTGACCATCAAAAATCTAAAATTGTATGGCGGCTATCTCAACGATGACGGTATTGACCCCGATAGTTGCGAGGACGTACTGATTGAAGGGTGATACATCGAAACGGATGACTATGCGATTTCCATCAAAGCGGGGCGTGACCAAGATGCGTGGAATCGACCCAAGAGTAAAAACATCTTGATTCGGAATTGTCAGCTAAATTCGGGGGTTAATTCCTTTTGCGTCGGGTCGGAAATGTCGGGCGGTGTAGAAAATGTGTTTGTCGAAGACTGCCATATTTTATCGGGCAAACATGGACTCAATTTTAAGTGTAATTTGGATAGGGGTGGACAAGTGCAGAACATTTTCTTGCGCAACATTACGATGGACACCGTCAAACAGGCCATGTTTATTTTCCGAATGGACTACCACGGTTATCGAGGCAATAATTTCCCCACCAAGTTCAATAATTTTTATGCCAGTAATATCCAATGCAAAGCGGTCGAGCAACTGCCCTTTAAAATAGTGGGCGTAGCGGACGAACCGATTTCTAGGGTATTTTTAAATAATATCACCATCGACCAAGCGGGGGAGTCGAGTAAGTTTGAATTTGCCGAGCAGTTGCTTTTTCAGGATGTGCAGATTAATGGTGCTGCTTTTCGACTTGCGGAAGAATAGTGACTGACCGTCTAAATTTGAAATAAGTTTACTCTAGCTTTCAGTAGGGATAAAATCAAAATTCTAAAATCAAATATCTTAAATCTACTAGTAGACAAATGGAGCAGATTTGAGATATATGATAGGCTTAATCGGGATTTGTCCCCTTGTCCCGTTAGGGACATTATCTCGGTAGAAAATTAAATTTTTAGTCATTTTTCAACTGTGCCGTTAGGTACAGTATATAAAAAACGATTCATATATTGTACCTAACGGCACAATAGGACTATCGGAATTACACCATATCTACCGATATAATGTACCTCTGGTACATTTGGGGACAAACCCCGATTGCGCCCATATATGATTTGTGAACTATGATTTGTGATTTTATCCCCTGTTAAAAATAGGGAAGAAAAAGTCATATTTTCTGGAATTCTGAATAACCTACCTATAAACCTTAAAATTATGCGTTTTATCCTATTATTTTTGTCTTATCTTTTTGCCATTTCTGCCTTTTCTCAAACCTACGATATTACCCAATACGGAGCGGAAGGTGATGGTAAAATGCTGAATACTAGTCAAATACAAAATACTATTGATATTTGCCACCAAAAAGGCGGTGGCACGATTTTAGTGCCAGCAGGAACGTTTCTGACGGGGACGCTCCGCTTTTATTCTAACCAAAATTTGCACCTGTCTCCGGGAGCAATCTTATTAGGTAGCACCAATTTGGCCGACTATGACACCGTACACGACCAGTTGATTTGGGGCGATTCTTTGGAGAACTTTAGTATTACGGGGACGGGTACCATTAACGGACAAGGCGAAACGTTTTTTCAAAAAGGTACGCCTACTAACCCCGATAAGTGGACGGCTAAAGCACGTCCCGAACCCTGGATATTGTTCACCAATAGTCGGCGGATTCAGGTAAAAGAGGCGCAGTTTGTCAATTCCCCCGCCCACGTTTTGGTGTTCATCTACTGTAATGAGCTTTTTGTGGATAACATTTCTATACGCAACGATATGCGCAGCCCCAATACCGACGGGATTGACCTCAAGGCTTGCCAAGATGTAATGATTAGCAATACGTTCATGGAAACGGGAGACGATGCCATTTGCATTAAGGCAAGACAAGGAGATGTATCCAATGTGGTAGTGACCAACTGTATATTGGCCAGCGACGATGCGGCCATCAAATTTGGCACAGGGTCGAAGTATCGGATACGTAATTGTCAGTTTTCTAATATTAATATTCGAGACACCCGTTTTGGTATCGCACTCTTCATGGGGCAAGGTGGAACTTACGAAAATAGCCTTTTTCAAAATATTATCATCGAAACCAGTTCCCGCCGAAATATTGAATATCCCATCTTTGTTGATATTGACAAGCGAACGCCCGAGTATCCTTTGGGCAAAATCCACAATATAACTTTCAAAGATATGCAAATCACCACCCGAGGACAAATCTTGATTGGAGGCCAAGCTGACGCCAATATTCGAGACATTCGATTAGAAAATATTGCCTTGAGATTAACGGGTGTGACGGACCATACTAAAGTGGAAAAAAAGCCCAGAGGCAACAAAAATTTCAAAAAAATTTCGGGCATGGTCGATTTTTCGGGTAAGCCTGCCCATCTAGTCTTTGCCAACGTAGCGGGGCTAACACTCCATAATATTGAGGTGACCCCGCAATTTGAGTCTTCGTCCATCCGATGGGACAATTTTCTATTTCACCAAGTAAAGAAGGTTGATATTGGACGGATAAAGGCAACGACTAACTTGGAAACGGGCTTTCGGGCGAGTATGGAGGGTACTTATTAAATATTCACCCCATCATAAGAAATCCGATAAATCACCCCCGCATAATCGTCTGACAACAATAATGACCCATCGGGCATTTGCAACATATCAACGGGGCGCCCCCAAGCATCGTTTTTATCTGAATTGAGCCAACCGACGGCAAAGGGTTCGTAACGCACTACTTTATTACCTTCCAAAATCAAGCGCATGACTCGGTAGCCTTGTTTTTCGGCACGATTCCAGCTACCGTGTTCGCTTATAAATATGTTGTTGCGGTAGTCTTCGGGAAACTGCTCCCCCGTGTAAAACTTTAGCGAAACGGGGGCGGCGTGGGCAACCAAATCAAAAGTCGTCGGCACAAAATCGCTGCACGGTCGTTGGCTACCAAATTCGGGGTCGGTGATGCCGTTGCCGTGGCAAAACGGGTAGCCATAATGTTTTCCTGCTTGAGCGGCAATATTCACTTCGCAAGGAGGAATGTCGTCACCCAAGTGGTCACGCCCATTGTCGGTAAACCACAGCTCGCACGTTTTGGGATGCCAAGCGTAGCCACGAGAATTGCGAACGCCGTGCGCAAAAATTTCAAAATCGCTCCCGTCGGGATTCATTCGAGTGATACTGGCAAAAATGGGATTGTCTTCCAAGCAGTTATTGCAAGGCGCACCCACAGGAACGTACAGTTTACCATCGGGGCCAAATTGGATATATTTATCGCCGTGTTTTTTCTCTCTCGGATATTCAAAAATAACTTCGGGGGCAGGTGGATTATCCAATAGACTTTCAATATTTCGATAGCGCAAAATGCGGTGAATTTCTCCCACGTACAGGTTGTCCCCTCGCATCGCAACGCCTAAAGGACGCCACTCCAAACCCTTGGTAATTTTGATGATAGTATCCGCCTTCCAATCGCCATCTTTATCCGTTAGGGCGTAAAAAAAATCGGGTTTCGTCTTGCGTGCGCCGACAAAAATAGTCCCTTTTGGCCCTAAAGCTAAGGAACGAGGATTTTTCAGTCCTTTGGCAAAAATGTCAATTTTAAAACCAGCAGGCAGCTTAATTTCATCCAATAATACTTGTCTATCTGCGTAGGTTGACCCGACTCGGGAGGACACCCCGTTTTTAATTTTTCGCTGACTGTAATCATTTTTAGGCTTAACATCTACAAAATCCGCTCTCGGTTCGTTGAGGCTTTCCCCCTTGCGCACCTTAGTTACTTCGGCAACTGAAATTCCTGAACTGCCTGCTCCAAATCTATGCCGCACATAAGTCAACACGTCGCTTACCTGTTGGTCGGTCAAATACGGCATGGCGGGCATCACTTCGTCGTATAGTTCTCCGTGTACCCGAATTTCTTCCTGCAAGCCCTGCAACACTATGTTAATGAGTCGCTCTTTACTGCCCGTCACCCAAGCGGTACGTTGCAGAGGCGGGTGGGTGCTCGGGATACCTTGCCCCTCGGCTTGGTGGCAAGATTGACAATTCGTTTGGTAAACTTGTTGTCCCTCCGCTAGTTGATTGGGGGTGCTCTGTTCCTTCACTTGTTGCTGGCAAGCATAAACTCCTAAAAATATAAAGAGGATTGGGTAAAATATTTGTTTTTTCACGGTTGCTTTTTTAGAAAAGACGGATGGGGAAGGGTGTACCCTTATTGCTTGAACTTATTAATGCATCGGGCTAGCGACTGGTTGAGATACCAATTTCCCGATACTCGGGGTAAATTGTAAAGGGCTGAAGGCTAAAGAGCTACTAGGAACTATCGCTTTCGTGCGTTTTAATGGGTGACCGATTCCCTGGGCAAAAAAACCGAAGTGTCTGAAAGGCAAGGTTTTATAGGTGAGAAGAGCTATAAAACTGTTTGGTCAACCGCCGTGTACGTGGTCAGTTTCTCCGATAGGAAAAATTGCCATTTTGCACTTGGTTCGATAAGGTCATTTATAACTTTCTAATTCCTTGACTAGCAAATGGACAGTAGTAGAAGATTCCTCAATCGCAGGACTAGTGTTATCGTATTGTAAAAGGATTCTTTCAGCCCTTTGACATGCAATTTTTTGTCTAGTTTTATCTTTTATTTCATCTTTGGCAAGAAGAACTTCAAAGATTTCTTCTGTAATAATCTTACTTTCAGAATCGTAGCTTACCCCAAATTCCTTCAGGTAATTATTTAATTTTGCTGAATATTGGTCTCTATTCATTGGACCACCCTGATGGTCTTCAAAGTGAAGAATTAGCCAATATTCAAAGGCTTGGTTAGAATAAGCAACTCCAAAATTATTTCCCCTTGCCTTAAAAATTGCATTATTAAAGTTTTCAGAAGGAAAATCATCTTTATCGAATACACACCAAACTTTATCATACTGCTCTTCTTTAGACAATTGAATGGCTCTTTTTACTAAAGACATAGTATTGTTACCTTCACCAACAGATTTGATTGTTGCGGTAGTTAGTTTAAATCTATTGAAGTAAGAAGGTTCTGTATTTTTCCCCTCGCAAACTATCAATATCTTTTTCTTCTCCTCTTTTTTAGGTACTCCTCTTGAAAGTAACGGTTCTGCATTTCTTTTTCGACGCTTTGCTTTTTTTATCTCTTCTTGATGCTTTCTCTTTTTCTCAATTTGTTCCGCCTTCTTATTTTTCATTCTCATCTTAAAAAATTAAAAGGTGAACAATTCATCAAAATTACCTAAATATGGAATCGCCCCATATTTACCGTTAATATAATTTTTTTCAAAATTTTCATTTTTTCTTACTTTATCAGTCTTAAAGTCTCCAAGAGAGTACAAAGAGGACGCTCCATATCTATCTTTTTCAGCAAACCAAATTTGGTCTCGCCTAAACAAACCTGAACTCAATAAATTAGTATCATGTGTGTTAAAAATAATTTGTGCATTATTGGGGTTTCTTTCACTTGAATTAAAGATTTCTACTAATTTGCAAGTCAAGTTTGGATGGAGCTTATTCGCTAATTCATCAACTATGAGTATTTCGCCATGTGCGAGAATTTCTAAAATTGGTCCTGATAAAGCAAAGTATTTTTTGGTGCCAGAAGATTCATCTTTGTCCATAGAAAATTCTACTAAATCTTCAAAAAGATTATTGGAATCATACCTTTTGTGGTAGGTAACAACGTCTGATAAAAATTCCGCATCTTCGCCATCTTCTTTTCTTTTTTTTCTTAGTAACTTTTTTAAAGCATCTGGAAATTCGTCTGGTAAGTTGTCAAAATCCAGAGTTTTAATATTTAGATTTTCTATACCCAAGTCAGCACTTTTCAAAAATTTAATTACATCAGCTTTATTCTTTTTATTTCTTTGAATCCTAGCCATAGAATATCCTTCGTATCCCTCTTCTCTAAGTCCCGAAATAATATTAAAATCTCTAAGCCAATCTAATATTTTTTTTGCAATTTTATCATTCCAACTTGCGGCGACAGAAAGCAAAAGAGCATTAGGCCGTATTCTGTCATTTTCTATTAGGTCTCTGACTTTAAATTTTCTTTGATTAAACTCAAACTTTTGTTCTTCTCTGTAGAACAATTCAATTTCTTTGGTTTTTGGTCTATGGTACAACCATTCTGAATGAATGTAGTATTTGTCAACTTCAAAACCATATCGGAACATTTCATTTTGATGGATAAATATTACTTCAAAAACAGAAGGTTTCTCTGAAGTAGAACTATTTAATAAAAAAGGGCTCACTCCAATTTCTTCATCAATTTGACTCTCTTTTGATGAATTTAGTATAAATTCTTTCATAAAGCCTAACCCTTCAATCAACTTAGTTTTTCCACTTGCATTTGCTCCATAGATAACCGCACTTTTTAATAGTTTTAATCCAAATTTTTCAACTTCAAAAATATTTTCAGAACTCCTTGTACTTTTATCATAGTTTGAGGCGATTAAACTTAGTTTAATTTCATCCTTAAAGCATTTAAAATTCTCTATAGAAAACTCAATTAACATAATAAGCTTGATTTTTGCATATAATACGCAATTATATGCCTTATTGTTGTAATTTCTGTTTTTTGTATCTGCTTTTTGTTATTTTTTTGATTGTAGGAGTCTTTGGAATGTGCGTTTCGCCGTTGTGTATGCCACAAATGGACACCAATTATTATCGAATTAAAGATAGGAAATTCCCTACTAAAAGAAGTTAGGACTCCAGGGAGGTGCAAGTTCTCCTCACGCTAAAAACAGAACAAGTGCCATACGCCGTATGGCATATAGCGAGCTTACACATAATGGTACAAAATTAAGCCTAGAGAAGAAAAATACCTTTTCCTCATTCGCCTCTGTCCTAAAAACTAGCTAAAAAAGTAAGTACTACTTAACCACATGCTCCGTCCCCAACAACTGATTAACCACTCGATTCGCTACTCGAACCACATATTTATTGTCATCTCGCAAGGCTTTCTGCAAATCGGGTAGGACCGCCCTCGATTGTTCATCCATGTCATCCAGCACCTGTGCAGCGTTGAGGCGCACCCATTCGTTCGCATTGGTCAGTCCTTCGGCAACCACGGGTAAAGCGGAGGCACATTGATTTGCTTTGCACAAAGCTCGACCTGCGGCAAAACGAACGGCAGGAATGGCATCCGTCAAGGCTTTTTGCAAAGGAGCAAAATCGTTCACCTCATTAATTTGATTGCCCAAATGAATGGCGGCCCAATAGCGAACGGCGGGATTGACATTACTTAATTTTTGTTGTAAAACGGCAATGGATTCATCCCCTAAAGCCGTTTCCAATACCGTATTCATCGAAAAAGAATCACTACGAACGATGGTATAAATGGATTGGCCATACTGTTGTTCCCACGACCGCATGATGGTTTCGGGAATTAGCCCCGTATCTTTGGTACGGTTCGACCATTCGGTGTGGGCTTGACGCAATTCTTTCAACTTGGTCGCAAACTGTGGGTCATCCGCTAAATTATTCAGTTGGTGTGGGTCATTTTGAGTGTCAAACAATTCCTCTTTAGGTTTGGTCGAGGCGACGATATGCTGCCCCGCTTCGGGCAAAGAGCCATTTGCCGCCGCTGCCCTAATTGCGCTCATAATCGCTCCCTTTTCGGGTGTATTCATGTATTGACAAAAGGGCTGATAATCCTCGTAATAGCGGATGTACAGAAAGTTGCTATCTCGCACACTGCGTTGCACGTCGTAGCGTTCGTCCATGCGGTCTCGACCCGCAAAAACGTAGGGGCGCTGCGCACTCAAATTGGTGCCCAAGAAAGCCCGTCCTTGATAATAATCGGGTATTTCTACGCCTGCCAATTGCAAAGCCGTCGGTGCCAAATCAATAAAGCTGACCAATTCGTTGGTTTTGGTGTCGGGCGAATAGGGGAGTAAATGTTGGTATTTTTTAGGTGCTTTTACAATTAACGGCACTTTCAGCCCCGTGTCGTACAACCAACGCTTGTATCGGGGAACGCCCGCTCCGTGGTCGGAGTAAAAGAAGATAATTGTGTTGTCTAACAAGTCGTCTTCTTCGAGTTGTGTCAACAAGTTGCCTACTTGCTGGTCCATGGCGGTAATGTTATTATAATACCTCGTCCACAACGTATCAACCGTAGGTGTTTGGGGGAAGTAGGGGGGTAAAGGAACCTCGCCTGCCTTTTTCAAGCGGTCTTTCGGTAAATCTTGAATTGCCTTTCGGTGTAAATCTAGCCGATTGACCCGACTTTCGTGGGTGCTGATAAAATTCATAATGGTAAAAAACGGCTGGTCTGCCTTCGGTCGGTTGCGCCAATGCGCCGTATTGCTACAATCGTCCCAAATGGCTTTGGGGTCATCGACCAAATTATAGTCCGTTTTCACGTTATTGGTGCAATAGTAGCCCGCTTGCCGCAATAATTCGGGGTAAAGTTGCATTTCTTCGGGCTTTCGCCCTTTACAACGCATATGCTGCGTACCCAATGACGAGGCATAAATACCGCTACTGATGCCCGAACGGGCGACGGCACAAACGGGCGCACTCGCAAAGGCATTTTGGTATAAAATTCCTTCTTTGGCCAATCGGTCGAGATTGGGCGTGTCCGCAAATTCGTCGCCGTAGCAGCCCAATTGGGGGCTAATGTCTTCGACGGTTATCCAAAGGATATTGGGTGGGAGTAAGTTTTTAGTAGTCGTTTGGGTGGTGGTTGGTTGACAACTGATTAGAAGGCTAAAGGCGCAAATAGTAGTCATTATTTGTTGGAGTTGCTGCTGCATATTGCTAATTTTTTTATAGATAAATCGAATACCAACTGTATATATCTTTTTGTCCCGCTGGGACAAATAGCCTCATGTCTAATGCCCTACCCAATTTGATGGCATCTATATTTCATTTAATTTACCTAACAACCAACTTTCCCATATAATCTCCAGCAAACCCGCTCAATTTGATTAGATACACCCCCTGCGGCAGTTCATCCGCTAACCGAATGGACACCTGTTCCGACCCGACCTCATTGAGTTCGACCCTTTGCAGTAACTGCCCATTAGTCGATAAAATGTGTAAAAAAACGGCTGAAGTGGGCTGTTGAAAGTTGGGCAAAGTCACAACGAATGAATCACCCGAACGAACAGGATTTGGAAAAATGGATAACGCTTGTGGTGCTTGAGGTATAGAAATTACGGAAGTGCTAATGGCCTTGACTTGGGACAAATCGGGCAGCGATTGGATGCGTTCACCGATAGCAATCGTTGACCCCCAATAAGTAAAAGGTAGCCCATTTTTGCCCGTCGGTTTATTAGCAAACAAGAGCGATAATTGTTGGGCTGACAAGGTTTGATTTACGGTGACGTACATTTCGTAAGCGTGATTAGGAAAACTAACCGTTTGCACGGGAATTGCTACCCCGTTCTCAAAAAGTAAAATGTCCGCTGCCGTCACCGCAGTTGTATCTAAAGGAGCAGAAAAGTATAATATCAAGGTGCTATCCGTTACCAAATGCTGGCTAATCCGTGGACGTTCTTCGTAGAAAGCACCTTCGGGCGAAGGAATAAATCGAAAGGGAGGGCCATCAGTTTGGGTAGTCCCTTCGTAAGCCCCGATGTCGGGGGCAGTGCCCGTAAAACGCTGCGACCACTGAAATTCGGGCAGCGAAAGTGTATTGCCCGCATCAATACAAGGACTATTGGGTTGTAGCTGAAAATTACCATTTGCGCCATCGACGAACAGCGGGTCGGTAAACTCCAAGCCGTGTTGTTCCTGTTGGTTATTGGTGATATTGCGCGTCCAATTTTGGTTGATACAATCGTAGTCAAATTCGTAGCCTGGTTGCCAAGCATCCAATCGAAATCGGTTGCTACCTTGAAAGAAATAGTAGGCATTATTAAAATGTTTGAGCAAATGATTGGTCGCTTCGCCCGATTTCAGCACCTTCGCCTCGGTGTAGTAGCTGTTATTAAAAGCGTAGCAAGGGTAGGAGAGCGGGCCGTCTTTATACTTAAAAATACCACTCACTTCGTCTAACGCCCAAGCGTCTTTGGATTGATAGTGCGTATTTCCAAAAATATAAATATTGCCGCCTCGCACATCGTCAATCGAATAGGCTTTGTGGATGTTAAAGTGCCGATTGTGGTGGTAGTGAATATTCCAAGCCCAACCTTCGGGTTCAAAGTCGTTGTCACGGATATTGATAAACTCGTTGTCGTAAATTTCGGTGTTGCCGTCTTCGCTGATGCGTTCGGGGCGCGTACGAAAGCCGTTGAACAGGTTAATAATAGTAGAACCCCGCATAATGTGTCCGCCACCGCTTTTGGCGGGGTGCAGTAACCCCCCATTATAATAACTACGAGTACCGTGATGCAAATCTTCCCAAGACCAACCTTGCCAAACTTCTTCGGGTTGCTCGATGTAACAATTTTCGACTAATACATGGTGCGCTCCGTGTCCAATAGGATTAATGACCCGTTTACCTGACGAAAAATGACAACTTTTGATGGTAATGTATTCGGAGTCCATTGGCACAATGACACTCGTCCAACAATTTTTAAAAATGATATTTTCGATATGAATCCAAGCACTTCGTTGTAGTAAAATGCCCAAATCGCCCCTACTTTCGGCAGGTGTTGCTTGGGCGTCAATCACGGCAAATTCTTCGACCGTTGTGCTATGGCTAATGAGTGTAATGGGCAAATCGGGCAGCCCCTTTTTATCAATGATGTAATTTCTACCAGGATAAGTACCAGGTAACAAAAAAAGCGTATCACCCGGTTCGGCTAAGTTGAATCCTTGACTAATGGTTTGAATGGGGTCGTTAGGAGATAGTCCCGTATTTTGGTTATTGCCTTCGGGGGCGATAAAAAAGTTGGTAGCCAAGGAGGTGATACTACACAAAAGTAGAAGGAATAAGAATAATAAAAGACGCATTTGTAAAAGCTTTAAGAAAGCAATAACAATAAATATTCATCCGCTTTGACCTAAAAATTTGGACAAATATAATAGGCTCGCATAGAACCTATTGACATTTTAGCGTTTATCAGCGGTTGGTCTATTTTTTCAATTTTAAGATTGATATTTTTCGTGGGCATGTTTTAAATCACTTACATCTTCATTTTGAAATAAAAAATTGTCAAAGAATGGAAAATCTTTTACTTTTACCTAAACACTAATTTTATGTCTCCTATCAATATCCAAACATTTTCTTCCTCTGATTTAGGTTTTTTTGTGATTTCTACCATTGCCTATGGTGAAAAAGAAGCCGTATTATTTGATGCGCAATTACTACAAAAGGAAGCGCAGAAAGTAGTGGAAATGATAAAGGAATTGGATAAACAGCTAAAAGCAATTTTTATTACACATGCACATTCTGACCATTTCTTTGGATTGGCGACTTTTCAAAAGGCATTTCCAGAAGTAAAAATTTATGCCCACCCAGCGGTTGTCGCTGATGCACAAAAAACAGCTCGCCACCAAGTTATTGCTATGAAGCAGTTGTTCAAGGATTTGATTCCAGATACGGTGGTCATCCCTGAACCATATACAGCCTCTACTTATTCTTTAGAAGACCAGAAAATTCAAATAATTCCTAATCTAACGGGTGATATAGCACCAAGTACGGCTTATTTTATCCCGACCATCGAGGCAATGATTGCGGGAGATATTGTCTATAATAAGATACACCCTTGGACATTGGATACTGATAATAAACAACGTGACCAATGGATTACTTCCCTTCGTCAGCTAAAATCTTACCATCCAAAAATTGTGATTGGAGGACATAAAGATATCTCCCAGCCAGATAGTCCAGATGCTTTAGATTTTATGATTAACTATCTTACTAAATTTAACGAGGCAATTAATACTTTAGCTACCGCCGAGGCAGTAATTGAGCGGATGAAACAACAGTTTCCAACGGCTGGAAGAGTTGGAATGCTTAAGATGGGAGCGAAAAAAAATAAAGGCGAAGATTTTTCTTTTCAAGATTTTTTTGAAAAGTGAACTAAAAGGTAATGAATAAAATCAAGGGGTAACAGAAAGCTACCCCTTGATTCGAAGTAAAAACTTACTGCTTCATAAACTTCCTCGAACTAATATTCCCCGCTTTATCCATCACACTCAAAATATACGTACCCGCCTCAAATTGCCCCGTATTGATTTCTAAGGCAGCGTTATTGATGTCGGTTATTTCGAGCAGTTGTTGTCCAGTAATATTAAAAACCGCCACCCTCGATAGATTCACTTCTTCTAAATTTTGCACCACTAACACATCCTCTACGGGATTAGGATAATACAAAATACGGTTGTCCACAAAAATATCGGGCGCAGAAGTTATCAATTCCATATTGGCACCGATAGGCTGACCGTTCGTACCCGCCGTAGCGGACATGGACGACATGGAATAGGTGAAATCGTGTACTTGGGTGTAGCGTTCTACGTCCCCCGTACCAATAGCGGATAAGTTCATATCCAAAGTCAAATCACTCATGTCCCAAGGGTCTGCTCCTGGAATTTCCCCGCCTGGAGGGGTATCTAACACACTAGCTACGATGAATTGCGTATTAATAATTGGGTCATCCGCAAAGTCTAACGGCTCGCTGATGTTCGAGGCCGTAGTACCGTTCACCTCTTGGGCGGCTTGCAAATTGAGGTCAAGGTAAAAGCCGTCAGTCGTGACCCGAATGTCTCCATCTGGTTCTTCCAGCGGAAACGCATCAATAATTTCTTGGTCAGTGTAAAAATTATTATTACTAAATAAATAATTATTAACCGTTGCATCAAAAGTATCAACGGTAATCCAATAAGCAGCCGTTTCTGCCGAATCTTGGGCTTCTGCATTAGCGCCCACGAATCGACCATTGGCATAAATATTATTGGTAAATTCGATTGCTGTGGTTTCTATAAAATCAGCTCCATTAACGCCTGTTCCCCAGATAGTATTTTGGTCAAATCTGGCCCAATTTACAGAGCTACCTCCACCAGAACGGTAGATTCTTTGAGAAATGTTATAGGCAACGTTGTTTTGCATCCAAATGGTATCAACGGGTACGCCTCGATTATCGAAGATTCGACCATTATTCGGATTAAAGGGGCGACCAACGTTTCTTAGAATAGAGTTCGTTACGTAAATTTTGGGGTCGTCTCCTTGAATCCTGACAATGGATTGACCAGCTTGCTCCAAAAGACAGTCGTTGATGAAGACCTGCGAATCGTCCGAGTTGATACGTACAATTCGGTTATTATACGCCCCCAAAATATCTTGCCCACTAATGTGCAAGCCATCTAAAGTGATGCTAGAACTACCAAACATTCGAATAATTTGAGAGACGGGTTCTGCGCCCGAATCGACAATGATGAAAGGGCGAGCGCCTTCTCCTTCTTCGGCTTTGATACGTAGGTGGAAGTCCGTAAATTCAATGGTTCCCGTAAGGATATAAGGGAAACCCCGACGCAGTACGTACACTCGATTGGGGTCATTGCGTTCTCCCAAGGAGTTGGTGTCCGCCGCAATAGCGGCATTGATAACGCCTGGAGGGCCAGGCTCAATAATTAACTCGGATTGCCCAGTGGCTAGTGTGCCCAGGCAAAGGAACAAAGCAATTGTGTAAATAATTTTTTGCATATCGCTTTTTTTAGTTTAAAAAAAATGTGGTGAAAAGAGTTTGTTGTTAATTGCAGTTCCAGATTATATTTGGAGATGGTTTGATGGTTGAGATTGTCAGCGTAACACTTTGTAATACAACAATTTAACAATCAAACAATTTCAACAATCACCCCATCACTATTTGAATTTATACATGACGCCAAATTCGGCCGTCAGCCCAAAATATTCGTCTTCGGTCAATAAATTATTAGTACCCAGTAAAGCCCTTTCGGGGGTATTGGTGATATTGTTTACGTTAAGAATAATGGTAAAATCCTTCTTTTTACCGACGGTTTGCTTGAGTGCCAAATCAAAACGCCAGTAACTAGAATCGAAAAAGTCCAATTCTGGAATCCGACCCACACCCGACCCCGCTCGACCAATCCCCGAGTTGCCGGGGGAGAGCGTTCGGTCTTGGTAAATAGAGGAGATACGACCAGAAAATCCTCCTTTTTCGTAGCCTAGCATAAAATTAGCAATCAAATCGGCTTGCCCCGCAATCGGGCCAGAGCGAACGGTATCTAATACACTGGTGACAAAAAATGGGGGTGTGGGAATGAATTCGGTCGTTACGTCGAAAACGGGATAAAAAGTTTCCGATTCGGCTAGAGTAACGTTAACTCCCCACACAACGCCTTTCAAAAAATTATTGAGTGGGCGTAAGGTTCCCTGCAAGTCAATTTCTACCCCTCGGACATCCGATTGTCCAATGACGTTGGCGGGTTCGTTGAGTCGATAGCCGTTGAAAATATTTTCAGAGTCCACAATAGCCGTAGATTTTACGTAGTCAATATTATCCAACTGCTTATAAAATCCACCGATGGTCAACAAACCGAATTTATTATAAAAAGACAAAAAAGCATCGTAGTTCCAAGCAGTGGTGTGCTTAAGGTCAGGCTTTCCACGGTCAATAACTTGTTCGCTATTATTGATGCGTTCCCAAGGTACTAAGTTGAAAAAATTAGGCCGAGCTAACGTCTTAGTTGCCGCTAGTCTCACATCAAACCACTCTACGGGTTTGAGTCGCAAATGCGCCATTGGCAAAAATTCGGAATAACCCTGCGAGGCGGCCACGTTGACTAGGTTTAAAAATCCAGACCCCCCTTCGTCCTCTTCCACCGGGCTACCTCTACGGCTCGTATATTCTTGGTCGGTTCGCTCGAATCGCACCCCACCCATCAGCATTAACCACTTGCTAAAATTAAGTTCTGCCATAGCGTAAGTGGCGTAAATATCTTCCCGACCGTCGTAATCTTCCAAATCTCTCTCCTGATTGACTATGGCAAATTCATCCTCAAAATATCGGTAAAATGCCTTCTGTTTGGCGTGGTCAATGTGTCCATCGTAGCGCAATACATCACCCGGCTGATAATCTGTTCCAAAAATCTCGTTGTAAGTAGCTAAATCTACTCCCTCTAAGGAAGTTGTCACACTATTACGTAGTGCCTCGTCGCCCGGTAAAATATCGAAATCTCCGTCGAAGTAGTTTGGATTGGTGTAGTCTCCCAAAAAATTGGCCATTAAAATATTTCTACTCCCATCGGGTCGAACGGCAAAAAATTGTGGATTGTCCTCTCCTGGGTTGTCCTCCGTTAAATAAGGTCTAAAAAAGTTTTCGTTGCGGTCGCTGCTTCTTCGGACCCCTCGATACTTACCACCAACTTTAAAGAATCCATTAACCTGCTTACCCGCCACAAAATCGTATTTTAAATCCAACTGAAAAGTCTGATTTTGTTCTTCCACAAAGTCAGCGACAAGGCGAATATCTCTAAGCGAAGTGTTTGCAATGTCATTTTTGAAAATAGGTGGTATTGCGGCCAAGTCGGTGTTTTGGCCAATCCCCGTATTGGTGGCTGCCAACTCCCAGTACTGTCCTCTTAAATTGAAGGGTGTTTTTTGTTCTGATTTAGAATAAGAGCCTCGCCAATTAACCGAAAAAGCACCCATCTGGTGCTTACCCGAGGCGGAGTTAGTGGTCAAAAAAGTAGAACGTTCGCGCTCTTGGGCGGTAAATCGCTGCTCGTTGTTGGCGATGCGGTATCGACGTCGGAAGTCACGGTCATCGCGGTCGAGTTGACTAAGATTGGAACTAACTACAATGGAGTGGTTTTCGTTGAACTCGTAATCCATCGTTACGCCCCCTCCGTATCTTTTTCGTTTTTCCAATCGGTCACCGAGGTTAAAAGTTTCTACTTGAATAATTGGTTCGCCCGTTTCTGGATTATTACCCGTAAATTCGTAAGCCGTATTGTTGAACTCATTACTTCGGGTAATTTGTTGATAATTGGCCGTAGCAATTACCCCTAGCTTATTACCAAAAAAACGATTGCCAATAGAACCCGAACCTCTAAATTGTCCCCAGTCCTTTTTTAAATCGTTGTAGCCACCTAACATACGCACTACTCCTCGAAACCCCTTATCCGCTTTTTTAATGGTAAAGTTAACCGTTCCCCCAATGGCATCGCCGTCCATATCGGGTCGAATAGCCTTAAACAATTCAATACCTTCCAAAGCATCTGCCGAAATCATACTCAAATCTACCGCCCTAGTATCCGTTTCTGTGGAAGGTAAGCGCTCTCCGTTGACGGTAATGGCATTAAATCGAGGGGAGATACCTCTAATCGAGACTTGCTGTCCCTCTCCCGCATCTCTATATACGGATACGCCCGCTAGACGCCCAACTGATTCTGCCGCATTTTGGTCGGGTAATTCTTGCAGTTTTTCTTTAGAAATGACGTTAACAATGGTATTAGAATTAATCTGCCGATTGATGGCGGCTCGTTGTCCCACCGCTTGCCCGACGATGACGACCTCGTCCATCGTGAGACCACCTTCTCTTAGCGTTACATCTACTGTTACCGTTTTATTAGCAACTACCGTCGCCTCCAAGGTAATCGTTTCGTAGCCTAAATAGCTGAACTCCAATTGGTGCACGCCCGCTGGGATGCCCGCTAACCGATATTTTCCATCTACGTCGGTAGTCGTTCCCACATTCAATAAGGTAATACCCACCGCTGCGAACCCTAGTGGTTCGTCTAATCCCCCGTCGGTAATCGTACCAATGATAGTTCCCTTGCCCTGACCAAAAACATTAGTTGATAGGAGTAAGGATGAAAAGAAGAATAGAAAGTAAAGTCGTTTCATCTCCGTTAAGGTTAATTTTGATATAATTTGTCATTAAGTAAATGTGAAGACGAGTTGATTATTTTTACCCCTTACAAAGAGTTGATTTTTTTGATATTTAATTTTGCTAGCCACTATTTAGCCTAATTACCTAATTTTTTTCACCAAAAAGACCACTAATAATTTGGCATTGACTGTAAGTAATGAGAGATAGTCCGTCGTCTTTTTATAAAATAGGATTATGCGATATATTTTATTCTTTCTGATGGTCTCTTTTTGGCATTATTCGCGTCCAACGATTGCCGTTAAAACGACCACTCCCCCTCCCAATTTTCTAATACTAATTGCCGATGACTTAGGTTGGAAAGATGTTGGTTGTTATGGGAATAAAAAGATTGCCACGCCAAATATTGACCGTTTGGCGGCGGAAGGAGTGCTTTTCGAGAATGCTTTTTTGACCATCCCCCAATGTAGTCCTTCCCGTATTTCTATTCTTTCGGGGAAATATCCACACGCCACGGGCACGGAAGATTTGCATGTGCCGATGCCCGATTCCTTAAATATTTTACCCCATTATTTACAGCAAAAAAACTATTTTAGTGGCCTCCTTCAAAAGTCGCATCTGGGGCCTTACGGAGAGGACCAATTTCAATTTTTGCACAGTGAGCTAGACCAATTTGCTACCTTTTTAACCGCTGCCAACGAGCAACCTTTTTTCTGTTGGGTCGGCTTTTCGGACCCGCACCGTCCCTACGAACCCAATATTATCGACCGTCCGCAATCGCCCGAACAGGTAGTCGTACCGCCCTATTTAGTGGACAACACCGCTACGAGGGGAGATTTAGCGGATTATTATAACGAAGTTCGGCGGATGGATGCGCAAATTGGGCAATACTTAGCTTTGTTGGAGGAAAGAAATCAGCTAGATAATACCGTCATCGTTTTTTTGAGTGACAATGGTGCACCTTTCCCCCGTGCGAAGGGAACATTGTACGATGCGGGCATCAAAACGCCTTTATTGATTAAAGGGCCGAGTATTCCTAGGTCGGAACGGCGGTCTCAACTGGTCAGTTCGGTTGACTTGGCGCCGACCATCCTAGAAATGTTGGGCTTGACCGTTCCCCGTAATATGCAAGGGCAGAGTTTTTTACCACTTTTGTCCAACGACCGAGCGCCTACTCGTTCCGAGATTTTTGCGGAAAGAAATTGGCATAATACCGACGAACACCAACGAGCCATTCGCACCGAGCGGTTCAAACTGATTGAAAATAGTTACGTCGATTCAATCTCGGGTGTGGCTGCCGATATTGGAGGGAGTCCCTCGTGGAAATCCTTATTAGTAGGGCAACAAAATAATACCTTATCGTTGGCGCAGCGTTTAATTTTACAACAACCTCGCCCCATTTACGAATTGTACGACTTGGTCAACGACCCCGAAGAGTTTACCAACTTAGCGACTAACCCCAATTTTGCCGAGCAAAAAAAGCAATTGATTTACCAATTGGGGCAATGGAAAAGAGCGACCTACGATTTTCCATCCGACCAACGTCGTCGCCCCGATAATGTCAATCGGCATACAGGTGAGAAATTTTGGTTTGTCAAAGTACCTCCTTTTAAGGAATTTGCCGAATTTAATACGCCGCCGACCATTTGGTTAACCGAAACGGAAAGAACTCGATTGCGAGAAAAAACTCATCCTCAACATACGGCCATTAAAGCTCGGCTGATAGATGCCGCCAATCAAGCACTTTGGGTACCGCCCAATCCCGTCGATTCCATATTTTACCAAGGATTAGTCAGCAATCATCCCAAAAGGGTGAAGTCCGTCGTCCATTTGGCGGATATGAAACGCCTCTACCATTTGCTTTGGAGCTATATTATTACGGAGGAAAAGCGGTACGCAGACCAAGCTAAAGCTATCCTACTCGCTTGGGTACAAACCTATCAACCCGACGGGAACGACGTGAACGAAAATAAATTGACGGATTGTTTTTACGCTTACGAAGTTTTGCAGCCGTTCCTTTCTACGGCCGAGAAACAAACCGTAGCGGATTGGCTATCGGCCATTGCCTACGCCCAAAAGTCGAGGTGGAATCTTAGCAGCGGGTCGGCGAATCGTCACGTCAAAAGAATCCGATTGATATTGCAAGGAGGCATTGTGCTGCAAGACTCTGTTTTGTCCAATTTTGCCTTGTCCAAAATAGATACGCTGCTGGCTAATTCTTTAAGAGCCGACGGTCGAACGCAAGACTTGGAACGTCGGGATGCTTTGCACTATCACGTCGGTTCTGTCCTAAATTTTCTAAAACTAAATTATTTAACGAGGCTAGTCGGCGTTAATTTGTACGATAAAGTGGCGAGTAGTGGCGGGTCGGTGCGCAAAAGTTTAGCTTTTACCTATCCCTACATCCGAGGCGAAAAAGTGTACGCCGAATGGGTTAACTCCAAAGTCCGATTCGACCGAGAACGCTGGGAAGCGGGCGACCCCTACTATCGACCGGGGAAGCCTTGGAATCCTAGAGAGGCGTATCGCTCGCTTTTGTTGGCCGAACCTTTTGACGAGGCCGTTTCGCCGTTATTGGTAATTCTTCGTTCGGAGGACGAACCCTTGAAATTGGATTGGCTGGCGCTTTTGATTCGGCAGGTGGAGTAACCCCGTTAGGGGTTGTACCAGCCCGACTGCGTCATGCGGGCGGGTATCGGTAGAAAATCGCCATTTTTTCAATGCTCATTGTGCCGTAGGTACAACATATACTGTACCTACGGCACAGTTTTAACTAGGGCATTTGCTGAATTTTCTACCGATATAAAGTACCTACGGCACTTTTCCCAACTATATCTATACCGTGGATTAAAAACACCAACTATGCGTTACTCAATTCCAATATTGTCGAGTATTCTCTTATTTCTTTTTGGCTGCCAAACTATCCCAAAGCAAAAAAAAGCAACACCGTACAACGTCCTCTTCATCACCGTCGATGACCTGCGCCCCGAATTGGGTTGCTACGGCAGTAACTTAGCCCAATCGCCGAACATTGATGCGCTGGCCGCCAAAAGTTTGGTGTTTGAACGGGCTTATTGCCAAGCCCCTATCTGTTCCCCTTCTCGGATGAGCTTTTTGTCGGGATTGCGCCCCCACGAAACGGACATTAATAATAACAAAACCCATATCCGTCGAAAATTGCCCAATGTCGTTACCTTGCCGCAACATTTCAAAAACTTGGGCTACCAAACCATCGGCATCGGCAAAGTTTTTCACGGTGGCTTGACCGATACCGCTTCGTGGCACGTACAGTCGGACGGCCCGCCCCAACGCATGTACAACCTAGAGCGAAATTTAAAAATTAATGTACCCAAAACACCGCCTGGTCAGAAAAGTCGGCGAGGTCGCCCCTACGAAAATGCGGACGTTGCGGATGGACTTTATACGGATGGCATGATTGTGAATCGAGCCGTGGAGGAACTGGATAAATTGGAAAAAAACCAGGCGTTTTTATTAGCGGTTGGATTTTTAAAAACCCATTTACCTTTCAATGCGCCCCACAAAT
>JBCCQK010000056.1:0-25098 GCA_039024375.1 Bacteroidota bacterium | reverse complement strand
GGGTAATCTTTCTTTTTGTGAACCGCAAAGCGGACGGGCTGCCTTAAAAGGAAAAAGAGTCCGTCAGGTGTATTAGGTTATTTATTTCGTCATCCCTTACCAAGAAAAATAGGTGATTCGTGCAACCTATTGTTGAAAAATGTATTCTTTTTTGGTAGAAAGATTATCACCGTAAAACGACCCGTCATGCTCCAGCATTACATCAAAGTAGCATTCAGAAACTTTTCCCGCCAGAGAAACTCTTTCCTTATCAATTTGGTTGGTTTGTCAACGGGGCTAGCCTGTGCACTCATCATCTTTTTGTGGGTCAACGACGAATACAAAGTGGACCATTTTCTAGAGAACGACGAAAATTTGTACCGCATTTGGGAACACCAAACCTACGCCGATGAAATTATGACTACTAATTCTACCCCTGGCCCTTTGGCAGATGCCATCGTGGAGGATTTTCCAGAAATTGAGTACGCCGCCACGGTGCTTTGGGGAAATTGGTTTACACTTTTTGAAAATAACAAAGGCTACAAAGTAGTGGGGCGTCCCGTCGGGAAAGACTTTCTGAAAGTCATCAATTTGCCAATGGCGGCGGGTGACCGAGATGTATTGGAAGATTTGAACAGCCTAGCTATTTCGGAAAGTACGGCCATTAAAATGTACGGTTCAGCGGAGCAAGCGCTCGGTAAAATGACGCTTTTGGACAACGATTCGGAAAGAAAAATTGGGGCGGTATTTACGGATTTTCCCGATAATTCGACACTAGATATTGATTTGCTAATTCCTTTTGATAAGTACCGTCAAGACAAAAGTTGGCTGTATAGATGGGGAAATAATGGCCCAAGGACTTATATTCGCTTGAAAGAAGGAGTGGATTATCTAGCTTTATCGAATAAAATTAAGGACTACGTAGAGACCAAAGTAGAAGAAAATAACGTCGAATTGTTCTTAAAACCTTACGCTGAGACCTACTTGCACGGTCGCTACGAAAATGGCGCACAAGTAGGTGGTCGTATTGAATACATCCGTTTGTTTTCGGCCATTGCTATTTTCATCTTGTTGATTGCCTGTATCAACTTTATGAATTTATCGACGGCGAGAGCATCCCGAAGAGCCAAAGAAGTGGGGGTTAAAAAAGCGGTGGGTGCCCAAAGAAACTCTCTGATTGGACAGTATTTGAGTGAGTCGATAATCATTGCCTTGATTTCTCTATTCGTTTCAGTCGGACTAGTTCATTTGTTTTTACCTCAATTTAACGAAATAACGGATAAGTCTATTAGCTTAGAATGGTCTCCTTATTTGTTTGGTAGTTTTTTGGGCATCACTTTATTTGCTGGTCTTCTGGCGGGCAGTTATCCTGCCTTCTATTTGTCTTCCTTTGAACCCGTTACTGTTTTGAAAGGAACGATTCGAAGTTCTTGGGGCGAATTGTGGGCACGTCGAGGTTTGGTCATTTTCCAGTTCACGCTGTCTATTGTTTTAATTGTAGCTGTCACGGTGGTTTATCAACAAATTCAGTACGTCCAATCCAAGAATTTAGGGTATAAAAAAGAGAATCTCATTCGGATTGATATTGAAGGGAATCTGTACGAAAAAATTGAACCGTTTTTAGAGGAAGCTAAGAAAATACCAGGTATTGTTAATGTCTCTAGTATCGGACACAATATGATAGGTCGGAATAATAACACTAGCGGACTCGAATGGGAAGGGAAAAATCCCGAAGACCGTATTCTGTTTGAAAACATCACCGTCAATTACGATTTATTAGAAACGGTACAGGTAAATTTGAAAGAGGGGCGCTTCTATTCGAGGGAATACGGGGCCGATACGGCCAAAATTATCTTTAACGAAGCGGCTATCAAAGTCATGGGGATGCAAGAACCACTTGGAAAAGTGGTCCGCTTATGGGAAGAACACGATTTAGAAATTATCGGCGTTATTGAAGATTTTCACTTTGAATCGCTCCACGAACCCGTCAATCCTGCCTTCTTCTTACTAAGACCAGGTAACGTCTGGGCGGTCATGGCTAGTTTAGAAGCAGGGAAGGAAAAGGAAGCACTGATGGAATTAGAAAGCATTTATGATAAATTCAACCCTGGTTTTGACTTTCAGTACGACTTTATGGACGAGCAATATGCGCAACAATACCAAGCAGAGCAGCGGGTAGCTTCCCTTTCCAAATACTTTGCGAGTTTTGCCATTCTAATCTCTTGTCTTGGATTGTTTGGTTTAGCAGCCTTTACAGCCGAGCGCAAGAAAAAAGAAATTGGTATTCGAAAGGTACTTGGTGCTTCGGTAATGAGTATTGTAACCTTACTGACGAAAGATTTTACTCGGTTGGTGATGGTCGCTATTTTATTGGGCTTACCCATCGCTTGGTGGATTGTTAACGAATGGTTGGGGACTTTCGCCTATCACATTGACATTAGCATTTGGTATTTTGCCCTTGCGGGACTTTTGGTATTAACGATTGCCTGGTTGACAGTTGGTTCTCAAGCCTTTGCATCGGCTAATGTGAATCCGAGGGATTGTTTTCAAGATGAGTAAATATTCGATGGCATCGTTTAATTGCGAATGCCGATATTTTGAGCCTGTGGGTATAAGCAGGCTCAGAATATCGCCCCCTTTTTTATTCCAACCAAATAGAATCATTTAGGACGCAAAAATTATAATTATTAATTAGAAAGCGTGAAATTTGCGACTTTTCAATAAAGTCGCAAAGCAACGCACATGATTTTATTCTTCGGTTCTACTTCTTCTAGTGTTTTTGCCGTTCAAGCTAAACAACCGCTCTCCCAAACGGATTTACAAAAATTAGTCTGGCTATTTGGTAATCAACCGCAAATCGAACAAGAAAATATTCTTCATTACTTTATTGGTCCAAGAGCCGCAATGATAACTCCTTGGAGTACTAATGCCGTGGAGATTACGCAAAACATGGCGATTGAAGGAATCATACGTATTGAAAAATATCAATCTAGTTCCGCCGAATCAACGGATTTCGACCCGATGCTTTCGCAAAAGTATGCGGAATTAAACCAGTTTATTTTTACCATAAACGTTGAGCCACAACCCATTTTAGAAATTGAAGACATTGCCGCTTACAACGACGCCGAAGGGCTAGCGTTGAGCCAAGAAGAAATTACTTATTTGGAGGAAGTAGCTAAGAAAATTGGTCGAAAGTTAACGGACTCAGAAGTCTTTGGCTTTTCGCAAGTCAACAGCGAACACTGCCGCCACAAGATATTCAACGGAACGTTTGTCATTGACGGTGTGGAGCAAGAGCAATCTCTGTTTAAACTCATCAAAAAGACTTCTCAAGAAAACCCTAACGATATAGTCTCGGCTTATAAAGATAACGTTGCGTTTGTCAAAGGCCCAAAAATTACCCAATTTGCCCCCAAAAGTGGTGACAAACCCGATTTTTACCAGAAAAAGGAAATCAATTCGGTGATTTCATTGAAAGCAGAAACGCATAACTTTCCTACGACGGTAGAGCCGTTCAACGGGGCAGCAACGGGTTCGGGTGGCGAAATTCGGGATAGACTGGCGGGTGGAATTGGGGCCATTCCACTAGCGGGAACGGCGGTCTATATGACGGCTTATTCCCGATTGAAAGAAAATCGGCCTTGGGAAAAAGCGATGGACGCTAGAGATTGGTTGTACCAAACGCCGATGGATATTTTAATAAAAGCTTCCAACGGAGCTTCAGATTTTGGTAATAAATTCGGACAGCCGCTCATTGCGGGTTCCTTATTGACTTTCGAACACGAGGAACACGCCCGAAAATTAGGCTTTGATAAGGTGATTATGATGGCGGGCGGTATTGGCTACGGAAAAGCGGAACAAGCCCTAAAAAATGAGCCAAAGCGAGGAGATAAAATAGTATTGCTGGGAGGAGATAATTATCGAATTGGTATGGGGGGTGCGGCCGTTTCTTCCGCCGATACGGGCGAGTTTAGCTCGGGGATTGAACTGAATGCGGTGCAGCGGTCGAATCCCGAAATGCAAAAGCGGGTTTGCAATGCCATTCGGGCTTTAGTAGAAAGTGAAGAAAACCCTATTGTATCGATTCACGACCACGGAGCGGGTGGTCATCTAAACTGCTTATCGGAATTGGTGGAAGAAACGGGCGGTAAAATTGATTTAGATGCCTTGCCCATCGGTGACCCAACGTTGTCGGCCAAAGAAATCATCGGTAACGAGTCGCAGGAAAGAATGGGTTTGGTCGTGGCTGAAAAAGACCTACCGACCGTGCGAGCCATTGCGGAAAGAGAACGAGCACCTATATACGAAGTAGGGGAGGTGACGGGCGACGATAGATTTGCTTTTGTCTCTTCAAAAACGGGAAAAAGTCCAATGAATTTGGCCTTGGAAGATATGTTCGGAAGTTCGCCGAAGACGATAATGGCAGATAAAACGCTAGTTCGGAAATATGATAAAGTGTTGGAAGATAGTGAATTATCTAATTTGTCAGAACTTGTTAGTGCCGTCTTGAAATTGGAAGCAGTTGCTTGTAAAGACTGGTTGACGAATAAAGTGGATAGATGCGTTGGTGGTCTCGTGGCCAAGCAGCAATGTGTCGGCCCTTTGCAATTACCATTGAACAATTGCGGGGTGATGGCGATGGATTTTGATGGAAAAGAAGGCATTGCGACGGCAATTGGTCATTCGCCTATAAGCGGTTTGATTGACGCCAAAGTGGGCGCCAAAAACTCCATAGCGGAAGCGTTGACCAACATTATTTGGGCCCCGTTGAAGGACGGCTTAGCTTCCATTTCACTCTCTGCCAACTGGATGTGGCCCTGTCGAAACGAGGGAGAAGATACCAGGTTATACGAAGCGGTGCAAGCGGTATCGGATTTTTCCGTTGCGTTGGGCATCAACGTACCGACGGGAAAGGACTCCCTTTCGATGAAACAGAAATACGAAAACGGAGAAGTCTTAGCGCCTGGAACGGTTATTATCACGGCGGCGGGCAATTGTTCGGACAAAACGAAAGTGGTAGAACCCGTTTTGCAGCGAGGTATGGGACCGATTTACTACATTAATCTATCACAGGACAACTACGCATTAGGCGGTTCTTCCTTTGCGCAAAGCCTCAATAGAATCGGCGAAACGGCTCCGACGGTTAAAGATGATACTTTCTTTGCGAAAGCTTTCGACGTTGTCCAAGAATTGATAAAAGAAGATAAAATTGTAGCGGGGCACGATATTTCCGCCGGCGGGATGATAACCGCCTTGTTGGAAATGTGCTTTGCGGATAACGACCTCAGTGCGCAAATTGATTTGACCGAAATTGGGGAATCGGATACGGTTAAACTGCTTTTTGCGGAAAATAGCGGTATCATTTTCCAAACTAGAGATACCACCGTTGAACAGGACCTATTATTCGCCAGTATTCCATTCACTAAAATTGGAACCGTTACTTCTGGCAAGCTGCTAACCATTAGAAATGCGGGCCAGTCTCATCAATTTAATATCCCTGCCCTTAGAGACGATTGGTTTGAGACTTCCTATTTACTAGATATCCAGCAAACGGGTGAAAAACTGGCCACTGCCCGCTACCAAAATTATAAAAAACAGCCACTCAACTATTGGTTTCCCAAACACTTTACGGGCAATTTACCCTACATCCATCCAAAAAATCCCAGACCCAAAGCGGCCGTCATTCGCGAAAAGGGTAGTAATTCGGAGCGAGAAATGGCCAATGCGTTGTATTTGGCGGGGTTCGATGTGAAAGATATTCACATGACCGATTTAATTGCGGGACGTACCACTTTGGAAGATGTTCAATTTATCGGTGCAGTCGGTGGATTTTCTAATTCCGATGTTCTCGGTTCGGCCAAAGGCTGGGCGGGCGCGTTCAAGTACAACGAAAAAGCAAGGCAATCACTGGCGGATTTTTTCCAAAGAGACGACGTACTATCCGTCGGTATTTGCAACGGCTGCCAACTATTTTTGGAACTTGACCTAATTAATCCCGAGCACGACCAACAAGCCTTGATGGACTATAACGATTCGGGCAAGCACGAAAGTAATTTCACGTCCGTTTACATTCAGCCGAACAATTCGGTGATGCTGGGAAATATGGCGGGGAGTAAATTGGGCGTTTGGATTTCTCACGGAGAGGGAAAATTCAATCTACCACTAGCTGAAAGTCAGTATCATATCGTCGCCAAATACGGTTACGAAGGGTATCCTGCTAATCCGAACGGTAGCGATTACAATACGGCAATGATTTGCAGCAAAGATGGCCGACACTTAGCTACCATGCCGCACATCGAACGTTCGACTTTTCCTTGGAATTGGGCGCATTATCCTGCGGGTAGAAGAGATGCCGTGAGTCCTTGGATTCAGGCTTTTGTGAATGCTCGGGAATGGATTGAACAAAGAGATAAATAGAAGTCGATTTTTATTTTCCAACTCAATATACTTTAAGTAATAGGACAGAATTATACTTATTTATTAGACAGGATTTCAGGATGAACAAGATTTTGATTATTAAGATTTGCTGATTGTAACGTTTTGCGTAGCTAGATTCAATAGGAACACGGATTTAACGGTAACGGATAAAACAGATTGGAAAAGATTTCTTAGTCTTCCTAAGACACTGATTTTCCACATAAAACTAATTTAGAAATCCGTTGTAATCTTTCAAATCCGTTAAATCCATGTTCCCATTCTGCATAATTTAGAGCTACGCAATCCGTTATAATCACAAGATTTTAAATCCTGTTCATCTTGAAATCTCCGATGAATGCGGAGTGGTATGACCTGTCAAAAAAGACGTAACATCAATTTTGTCTGATTATTTACAATCCCCTGGTACTAAGCAAAAAAAACACCTTCTACATAATAGTAGAAGGTGCTTTTGTATTTTAAGGATGTTATCTAGTGTGTTCTTTTTATAAAATAGGTATCATAGTGTGATGGTAACAGGGTTTTTTGTGAATAAGTAAAATTTACGTTGACTTTTAAAAGTGTGTAGGGGTTTGTATTAATTCCGTATTATTTTCTTCTTGATAAGTTTTTAGTAGGAAAGGTTAACAGTTTTAGTCTCTACTTTTTGACCGACGATTAGACGAATAGTATATTGACCAGAGCCAACGTTTTCGTCCCAAAGTACTTTCTTTGCGCCTCCTTCTTGTGCTTCGTTGACTAATTCCAAAGCTCGAGCCCCTTCTTTTTCTACTTCTAGGATAACCTCAGAAGAAGTATTCAAGTCGTAGCTAATTACGATGTCGCCAAAGTAATCTCCCGCTACAAAATCTAAATTGAACTCGTTGTTCACCTCAACGTAAGCGTCAGCAGCGAAAAACATTCCATCCAAAGAAGCAACTACGTTGTCGTTCATGATAGAAGTAGCAGGCTCAAAAGTCACAGTCTGTGCAGATAAAAGAGTCGTCAGTGCAAGTAAAGTGGTCGTAAAAAATAACTTCATTTCTACTAAATTTTTAGCATTTTCGGTGAAAATCACCTAATCGAAAAGTGCGATAGGGATTTGGTTAAAATGTTAAAATTTAGGATAACTGTTCTGTTCTAAAAAAGGGAATTGACTATTTCTAGTCGAAATAATGATAGGATGCGATTGGGAAAGAAACATAAAATTAAGTTGTTTCTAAAGCTAAGAGGTGTGGGATTTCTTAGTGTGGGAATTAGAAAGTTAACTTAATTCTTTTGGCCAAAAAGTTGTGGGATTTTTTGGCCTATAGTAAACTGTATTTTGTTTTAAAGTTTGCTTGGTGCAAAGATACAAATGATTTACACTTATGCAAATAAAAAATGGAAATATTTACAAAAAACTAAATTGAAACGATGTTTACTTTGTACATATTATTTCAAAATTAATACCAAAAATTATCATTATCAGTTAATTAGATATTGATTTTGAATTTATTTGATTTTATACAAGGTGACATCTACTTTTTTTGGGGTAATTTCTATGTTTTAGAACCAGATTTTGAATGGATTATATCCAGTACTTTTTTGTAATAAATAATACAGATAGAATTTTAGGGAAGATAGGGTTCTTTAGGCTCTTAGTTGGTACACAAAAGCACAATAGCGATGATAGCTGGTAGTCCTTGAATGTAAAAAATGCTACGTTGTACGGTCAGTGCACCGTAGATACCCGCCACAGCAATGCAGCCTAGGAAGAAAATAGCTACGTTTTCGCTCCAATTAATATCTTCAATTAAAAACGACCAAACCAATCCTGCTACTAAAAAACCGTTGTATAGTCCTTGATTGGCCGCCATCGCTTTGGTTTGGATAAAAAAATCGTCGGGCATCCGAAGACCTGCAAATGCTTTTTTACCGTGAGTGGTCCAAGCGAACATTTCTAACCAGACAAAATAAAGATGTAAAATTAAAATTAGGGCGATGAGTAGGCTCAGTAGAATATTCATGTTGTTTCGTTTTTTGCCTAAAGATAGGGCAAATGCAACATACTTCTATCTAATTGGGCCAGAAAACATTGTTTAAGCAAAAATGACTTTAGTTAAACAAACTAACAACTTGTCTTTCTTTTTTTTGTTGATTCAATGGTGATATCTCGATAATTAGTTACTATTCATGTGGCTGCTAGCAGCAAAAAAATAGCTTTACCATATTAGTTAGTTAGCCAGTTATCGCTTATTTGTTTACATTGGAAGACTCAATCTTTTCATTCTTCAGATATTGAAATCACTCATCATTTATCGCCACCACCAGAAAAATTAAACATGAACGGTAGAAATTTATCCAATATTGATTACGAGGAAGACAAAGTATCTTTAACTTTTCATCCTTATAATATCTTGTTAACTTTTACACTAGCGGGAATAACCGCACTATTTTTCGCCTTCTCTGCCGCTTACCTATATACTAGAGTTACCATGGGGATTCCACCCATTAAACTGCCGAGTTTATTTTTTGTCAATACCGCTATTTTATTGGCAAGTAGCTACGCAATGATTCACGCCAAAAAAGCGTATTTGGCCGACGATACGAAAAAATATCAAATGATGTTGGTGGTAACGATTGTCCTATCAGTCGTTTTTGTATTTGCTCAATTGATTGCATGGCAACAACTCTTCGGACAAGAAATTTTCATCAATTACAGCACCACCGCCTCCTACGTTTACGTGATTAGTGGCTTGCATTTTGCGCACGTACTAGCAGGATTGCCCTTTCTAGGGTTGTTTCTATGGACCGCTTACAAACGAATGAAAGAACCCGTCAGTGTATTGGTTTACTTTTCTGACCCCGAAAAACAACTCAAGCTACGATTACTCACTCGTTATTGGCACTATTTGGACGCCCTTTGGATTTATTTGGTCATCTTTTTCACCTTGAATTATATGATTAGTTAGAAGCTCTGATTGTACCGTTTTGCGTAACTAGATTCAACAGGAACACAGACCCGCCCGCATGATGCAGTGTCGGGCTGGTTTAACGGATAAAATAGATTAAATTAAATTTTTTTCACCTTTCCTTGCATCCTTTTACCAAACCTTCTTGTCTATACTAATAGAAATCACTCAACAAAAAAAGTGACCGATAGGAACTAAATCATTAGCCGACAGGTTACACATACATTAAATCATCCGACTAAATTTTAGGCAATGAAAGCATCTGAATGGAGCGATTTGGTCTTCGACCTTATCAACCGCTAATGGGATAGAGCGAGTTTCCGACCTTCGACTGTTAAAAAACACATCAAAAATATATCCCAAAACGTAGAATCAAGTGTACCTTTACGCTTGATTCTTTTTTTTTGGGGAGAGGTTGATAAGGTTCATAAGGTTTATGGGGTTCATGAGGTACGACCTTATAAACCTCATTCACCTTATGAACCTCATAAACCCGCAAAAACACCTTGGTTGTTTTTCTCATCATCCTATTACCTTATCACCTCAGTATCTCATCACCTTACGCCCTTTGCTCCGAAAATTCGTCAATCTACTTCTGTTCGGCAACTTTTGGATAGCCGCCGCCGCCGTTGCGATGACTTGGCAAACGGAGTATTTACTGTACGGTGAGCTAGCGTGGACACCATTGACGACTTTCGTGTTCTCCGCAACGCTCTTTTTGTACGCCATTCATCGAATTGTTGGTTTAGTGAAAGTGAAGCCTTTTTTGGAAAAATACCGCTACGCTATTATCTATCGCTTTCGCAACCACATTAAGTTGTACGCTTTTTTAGGTGGAGTAGGGGCTTTGGTCACTTTTTTCTATTTATCTTTTGCCAATCAGTTATTGCTCATAATACCTGCTATTTTGTCTTTGGGCTACGTGCTTCCTTTTGTCAAAGGCCAAAAGCGCTTACGAGATTTTGACTATATCAAAATTTTTTTGATAGCAATTGTTTGGGGCGTAATTACTGTGGTCATGCCGATTTTAGAAAGAGGTCTTCAATTCGAATGGCCGTATTTGCTGCTGCTGCTGGAAAGAATGTTCTTCGTCTTTGCCATCACTTTACCTTTCGACATTCGAGATTTAAAAATTGATGCGCACATTGATGTGAAGACAATTCCCGCCATTTTGGGAATTATTCAGACGAAAAGGTTGGCGGCAACATGTTTGTTGCTGGTCGCTCTTTTGGCGGGGAGTAATTATTGGTTAGGTACTCATTCATTGTTTAATTTACTAGCTATCGGACTATCTGTGTTTTCCACTTACCTTTTAGTGAATTACAGCGATAAAACGGACGATGATTATTTTTTTACAGGAGTAATGGACGGGACGATGATTGTGCAGTTTTTGTTGGTTTGGAGTGAAGCCGCTTTTTTGTGACCCAAATCCTCTCCGTGAAGAGGGAAATAATTCCACTATTTCCCTTCCCTGTCCCCACATAATTGCTTGTCGATTCTATTTTTAACAGCTGATGGCTATGGATATTGGCACAAAATAAATTGAACAATTGTTCAATGTTTACTAAATGTTTCTACCCCCATTATCAGCAACCAAAACATAAAGCCTATTTCTGCTAAATGAGTCACCACCAAAGCGGGATTGGTCCATAGTGTCCGAATTTGATTGGGAAATAAAAACCCTTGGAAAAAGCTAATCAAATAACCAAAGCATCCTATCATGAGGAGTATGCCTAGCATTTTTGGTAAGAAAGTGGATTGATACACTAAATAGCCCAGCGGAAAAAGCCAAAGTCCGAAGAAGATAGAGATAATAAATCCACCGTGTTGGTGTAGTTTTAGGTAATGTATCATTTGTTCCGTGTCTTGACTGGACACTAAAAAAGAGGCGAAATGATTCAATTGGTTGGTAAAAAAGATAGGCGCTGGAATTAAAGCAAGTAGCAGCATTAACTTGGCAACGTCCTTGTTGACAACCTGTAACAAATAGTATAGCAAAAAAGCGTAGAATATAAAAATGGTTTCCATTAGTAGGCCACAAACGAAGCCTAATCGGTATTTGGCTTCGAACGTATGGAAGTTACTAGCCGTGCCAATATCGTTGCTTAGGTCGATAATTTCGCTATTAATCGTATGCGTTGTGGAACCGCAAATTAGGACCAAAAGCCCTAAGAAACCTGCTACGCGGGCAACTGTTTTTGTGGATAAATTGCTACTTTTTCTAGTCATAACTAATTGTCAAATCTTCTTTTCGGCCTTGTATTTGTCAAAGGCAGTTTTAGTTAATCCTTCTAATTCCGTAAATAGCTGGTCGTCAATGGTTTTGAAATTAAAACACGATTTTCCCTGCATCTTCTTTTTCAGCTCAGGACTTACATCGTCTAAAAGTTCTGGATGACAATAAAGAGGCATTAAATGAAAAGCTACGTAGGATTTTTTGATTTGAACGGCGCCAAAGAAGGCTGGTTTTTTATTGGTTTCGTTAGGTTGGGTATTCAAGTAATAATTATCGGATTTATCGTGTTTCACCGATAAAGCGGATTCGTAGGGCGTCAAAGCCTTTATCCTACCATTTCAGCTTCTAAATACGTCCCCGCTTTCCAATAAAAATAAATGCAAATTAGATAAACAAAGGACACCCCTAAAAGAGCATATCGCAAAGAATAATCGCCATAAGTAGGTAACAAAACATCACTGAGAATACCGATACTGACGGGTCCCATTCCCATCCCAATCAAATTGATAACAAAATAATAAACGGCGCTGGATAAAGCCCGTAGTTGAACACCGACTACTCCTTGGGTAACCGTTAAGATAGCGCCCAAATTGAGGGAGAAAAGAATATTGGGAATAAAATAACACAGTGCCGCATTGATTCCATTGGAAGCGAACAACACGTAAAAAGAAAAGGGAATCGTCAAAGTGATAGCCACAATACCAATCCACATATACCAACGCTGGTCTTTTTTAACTAATTTGTCCACAATAAGACCACCCAAGAAAGCGCCAACAGCACCACCAATACCCACCGAAATGGCTAAATAAATACCGACTTCCATCACCGCCATACCGTGCACTCTAACAAAAAAGGAAGGAATCCAATTCAAAAAACTGTAGCCGACAAAGGAATGTAGCGCACTAGCTAAAAGGACAAAAATGTAGGTTTTCTTAGATAATAATCGCCCCAAAGCCGTTTTAAAATCCAACACTTCCATCTCGACATAGCCGCCGTCCGAATAGCCCTTTGGTGGTTCCTTTACCAACCAAACGAACAAAAACGCAAAGAGAATCCCTGGTACACCTAGTAAGAAAAACGCCTTGCGCCATCCTACCGAATCTTCTAAAATACCGCCAACCAAAAATCCTAAGAACAAGCCAATAAAAACACTCGTCGCAAAAATAGCAAAAGCCGTTGCCCGCTTCTCTTTAGTGAAATAGTCCGAAATCATAGCGTGTGAAGAGGGCGAACCACCCGCTTCTCCTACGCCTACGCCAATACGCACCAATAACATTTGTACAAAATTTTGTACGTAGCCCGTCATGGCGGTCATCAAACTCCACAAGCCAATGGAAATCCCCACAATATTACGTCGATTGTGCGTGTCAGCATACCGAGCAATTGGAATCCCCACCAAACAATAAAAAATCGCAAAGGCCAAACCACTCATCAGACCCAACTGTGTATCCGACAACAATAAATCCTTTTTAATCGGTTCCTGTAAAATGACAACTAACTGTCTATCAAAAAAATTGAGCGCCCCCGCAATCGTCATCATGCCGAGGGCAAACCATTTGTAGCGGTTGGAGAATGGTGGTTTTTCTTGCATTGTTTTGTTTTTTGTAAGGGGATAAGGTTATAAGGGAATAGGGATATAGGGTTGTGAGATTAAGCCTCATCCCCTCATCCCCTTACCCCCTTGTAACTCATCTGTAACTACCCCCTCCTATCTTTGCACCGTAATTAATAAAAAACTCATTATTTCACAAAATACTAAGTAAAAAATGGCGACTAAAGCTAAAAAAAATAGCCCAGTTCAAAAGGGCATCAAAACTTTGGAAACACAAGTCAAGACAATTAATAATAACGCAATCGAATTTTCTGCGGAAATGATTGACGAGACCGTAGCCACTGGAAAAGAATGGCAGGCATTATTGGCGAAGTCATTGAAGGGCGGAGTAGCATTGTACGGTAAGCAGCAAGAATTGGTATTTGACGCATTAGAATCTTTGAAAGGTCAAGCAACGACTAGCGTTTACCGATTGAGAAAGTTGTTCAACATCGACGCAGCGGAGAAAGCCGTTAGAAGAGCAACTAAGAGAGCAGAAGATGCCATCGAAGACGTGATTGAAGATGTTATGGAAGAGGTGAACGAAACAGCGGAAGCGGCTAAAAAGACCGTTGCTAAAGCTAGAAAAACGGTTAAGAAGGCTACCAAAAAGCCAGCCGCTACTGCTAAGAAGACGGTTGCTAAAGCAACGACTACGGCCAAGAAAGTAGCTACCAAAGCTACTACTACTGCTAAGAAAACCGTTGTAACTGCTCAAAAAGAAGTAGCAGCAACTGCAAAGACAACCGTTAAGAAGGCAGCAGCAGTGAAAGCGACTGCCGTAAAAGTAGAAGTGAAGAGTAACTTGAAGACGATTGAGGGTATTGGCCCAAAAATCGAGGAACACTTGAATAAGGCAGGCATTCAAACATTTAAGCAATTAGCCGAAGCTAAGCAAGAAACGTTGAAGGACATCTTGGCTGCCGCTGGCCCACGATACAAAATGCACGACCCAACTACTTGGACGGCACAGGCTGCTCTAGCTGTCGCTGGTAACAAAGCAGAATTGGCGAAGTTGCAAGACGAGTTGAAGGGTGGAAGAATTGCTAAGTAATTATGTGTAACTCAGTTGTAACTACCCCTACTTATCTTTGTGGTGTAATTACAAAATAAGTTAAAAAGCAAGTTAAATCAATTTTTAAAAAACTATTAAACTAATATAAAAATGGCTACTAAAACAGCAAAAAAGACAGCAAGAAAATCAACTGCTAAGAAAGTAACTCCTACCAACGAAAACATCGTTGATTTCTCAAAGAGCGTAGAAACCATCAAAGGTTCTGCAAAGACTGTGAACAACGAAGTTTTGAACACGGCAACGGAAGTATTAGAAGATTTGAGAAACAACGGTGCTAAGATTAGAGAAGCAGCTACGGCACGAGTAAATGAAGCATTGGAAGCAGTAAAATTGGAAGAAGGCGTGAAGTACCTTAAGGAAATGTTCGAAAACGCTAGCATCGAAAACGGCGTAAAATTCGTAAAAGAAACAGTTGAGAACGTATCTGTTGAAAACGGCGTAAAATTCGTCAGAGAAACTGCGAAGAACATCAACACTTACAGCTTAGAAACTATGGAAACAGTTGTTGATGGTACCCTGAAAGGCGGCAAAGAGTGGCAAGGTGTTGCTGAGAAGGCCGTTAAAGGTGGCTTGGAGTTAGCCGAGAAGCAACAAGAAATTATGTTCGATACTTTGGAAGCCGTAAAGGGTCAATTTGCACAAGGTGCTAAGCGTTTCCGAGGCTTGTTCCAAAACAAGTAAACGCAACAAAAAAGATTAGAATAGGTAACTAAATAGCTTTCTTGTTCTGCTCAAAACCAGTAGTAAGAACCATAAAGCTAGATATCGATAAGGTGAATAAAGCCCATGTGGTTTTGTTCACCTTTTTTGCATATCGCAATGAACAGTTTGTCTTTTGAACTATTCATTGTACATTGGACATTTTTAATCCAAGAATATATTATAATGTCTTCTCAAAATAAATGATGGTTGATAAGTGATGAATAGCTTGCCCGTATGGGATATTAATGTGTAGTAAATCGAAAACATTCGTTTTACGAAGTGAAAAAACCATCCCGTACGGGCAAGCTATTTATCACTCATCAACCATCATTTATTGTGGTTGGCGACCACATTAGTATTAAACGTAACTTAATAATATGCAAAATCAAGGTGTAAAGTTTGGACTCATTTACGGAGGTTTCACGATTATTGTCCTGTTAGTAGGCTATTGGACGGCCCCCGAATCCATGATGGATGTTACCTCTTGGCGGAGTATCGTTAGTTATTTGGTAATGGGGGTGTGTATGTTTTTAGCCGCCAAAAAAACGAGGGATGCCAAAGGTGGGTTTATTCCTTTCGGAGAGGCGTTCGTTCCGCCGATGGTTACTTATGTGATTGGTGGATTGATTGGTATTTTAGCTACCTATTTGCTTGTCAATGTTATAGACCCTAGTTTACAAGAAGTTATTATAGAGGGAATGATTGAAATGCAAGAGGGTATTTTTGATTCAGTAGGAATGCCAGAAGACCAAAAAATACAAGCATTGGAAGAATTAGAAGAACAAATGACCGAAAATGGCGCCTATGGACTTGCCCAAATAAGTATTGGGTTTTTAACTAATGTCTTCTTCATAGGCCTACCTATTTCGGCCATCATCGCCGCCATTGTGAAAAAGAAGGAGCCGGAGGTTTAGTTAGTAATGGTTAACACCTAATTGTATTGACGTAAAGTAAAAAATGAAGAATCAAGGTATCAAATTTGGATTAATCTACGGTGGTATATCCATTATTCTATTTGCTATTGTCTGTTGGACAAATCCCAAGGCAATGACAGATATCACCTCTTGGCGAAGCATTGTAGGTACCATTGTCATGATAGTCTGTATGTTTCTGGCGGCTAGAAAAACGAGGGATGCTAAGGGGGGATTTATTCCGTTTGGAGAGGCATTTATTCCACCTTTTATTACCTACGTTATCGGTTCACTAATCGGTGTATTATTTCTTTATATACTTTTTAATTTTGTTGACCCCAGCTTACTGGAAATAATGGTGGAGGGTATGGTTGAACTACAAGAAAGTATTTTAGAAAAAGCAGGTATGTCAGAAGACCAGAGGGTACAAGTCCTCGAAGAATTCGAGGAAAAAATGGATAATCCTTACAGTCCTGGCTCATTAGCGATTATGTTCTTCACCAATCTCTTCACGATTGATGTCCCCGTTTCGGCAATTATTGCCGCCATTGTAAAAAAGAAAGAACCATCGGTCTAGTGTCTTTGACTGTCTGACCATCTATCTTATAAAATCAACGTATGAAATATCTAATCCAAAGTGGCTGTCTAGCCTTCCTATTTATATTGGCTAGTTGTCAAAAAAAGGCCGCTACCGTTGAAACGGAAGCGCCAAATGCTTCAATCAAAGCATTCGCCTATGAAGAAATGACGATTCCTCAGGTGCAAGCTGTGTTCAAAAGTGGCGATTTAACCGTCACTCAATTGACCCAGGCCTACCTCGACCGCATTGCCGCCGTTGACGATGCGGGACCTACCTTAAATGCAGTAATTCAGATGAATCCCGATGCGCTAAAGATTGCCGTTGATTTGGACAAGGCGTTGAAAAAAGGAGAAATGCTCGGCCCATTGCACGGTATTCCCGTTTTGATAAAAGACAACATCGACACACACGATAAGATGGAAACAACGGCGGGTTCGAGAGCGCTGAAAGGCTCTAAGCCGTTGCAAGATAGCTGGGTAGCGGCCAAATTACGAGCAGCGGGTGCGGTTATCTTAGGAAAGGCTAATCTGAGTGAATGGGCCAACTTTCGTGGTGAAAAATCGAGTAGTGGATGGAGTGGTGTAGGCGGCCAGACGCATAATCCGTACATTTTGGACCGTAATCCCTGCGGGTCAAGTTCGGGTTCTGGGGCGGCGGTTTCGGCTAACTTGGCGATGTTCGCCATTGGAACGGAAACGAACGGGTCGATTGTCTGCCCATCGTCGGCGAATGGAATTGTGGGTATTAAACCGACCGTCGGACTCATTAGCCGCTCGGGTGTCATTCCCATTTCTTTTACCCAAGACACGCCCGGTCCGATGGCTCGAACGGTGGAAGATGCGGCTATCGCTTTGGGTACCATGGTTGGAGTGGACGCAAAAGATAGCAAAACGGCAGCGAGTGCTAATCACTCCCATACAGATTACACACAGTTTTTGAAAAAAGATGGATTGCGAGGAAAACGAATCGGGATTTACAAAAGACCCTTTGGCATTATGGAATCGGTGGACAGTTTGACGAATCAAGCCATTACCTTTATGAAAAGCCAAGGGGCTACGTTCGTAGAAATCGACTCGATTTTATCAAGCGAAACGAATCGGGCTTCTTTTGAAGTGATGTTGTTTGAATATAAAGATGGTTTGAATGCCTATTTCGCTAGTTTGGGCGACAATGCACCGATTAAAGACCTAGCCGAATTGATTGCTTTCAACAAAAGCGACGAGGTAGAAATGACTTTTTATCAGCAGGAGTACCTCGAAATGGCGCAAGAAAAAGGCGATTTAGACAGCCCTGAATACCAAGAGGCGTTGGCAACCGCTACTAGAGAAAGTCAACAAAATGGTCTCGACCGCGTGATGGATGAATACGAATTAGATGCCATCATTGCCCCAACGGGTTCTCCCGCTTGGCAAACGAATTGGGAAACGGGCGACCAATATCACTTAGGAAGTTCTTCCCCTGCTGCCATATCAGGCTATCCTAATATCACCGTACCGATGGGCTTCGTGGACGAATTGCCCGTTGGCTTATCGTTTTTCGGTCGTGCTTGGAGTGAGCCGACCTTGATTGAAATTGTTTACAGTTATGAGCAGGGAACGAAACATCGGCGGGCGCCACAATTTTTAGAGAAGTAGAACTATCGGTACTCGTCGGAAGACGAGCAGATAACCATTTTAATCCCACTTCATAAAGCGGGATTAAAATATCGGTTTGAAATATAAAATTCAAAACCGATATCTCCAGTCTCCAGACCTACTCGCAAGCATTCAGGCGGGCTTGAGACGAATATCGGGGTTGTGTAAAAAGGGTATAAATAAATGAAAATAAAATGTGTAATCAAATAAATTTGGCGTAGTTGCTGTGTGTTAAAATTGCTGTGTGTTAGTGTAATGTACTGTAAAATAATAATTTAACAATAAAGCAATACAACAATAATTCCCAAAAGTATTTAGTAGTTACACAGATAATTATTTACATATAAATACTTTTTACACAACCCCAATCGAATGTATGAAAAATCTACAAGCAGTACTGCTACTTTTTTTAGCGAACACTATATCGGCCATTGCCCAAGGTATTAGCATGATTGCCGTTCCTTGGTATTTTGCGTTGAACGGCGAGATGGGACAGTTTGCTATCATCTTCTTGATTACGACCCTTATCTCCATCTTTTGGAGCCCTTACGGCGGCACGTTGATTGATAAATATAACCGAAAGCGTATTTTTCTAGGCTTGTGTGTCGTGACGGGCGCTTTACTCTTTGGTATTAGTGGCTTAGGGTTTTATGAGAACGGACTCTCTTCCCTTTGGGTGGGTAGTGTTTTTATGATTACGTTTTTGAACTATAATTTGCATTTTCCTGCCGTTTACGCCTTTGCCCAAGAAATTGTCCCGCAAAAATTCTACGGCAAAATCTCTTCCTATTTAGAAATTCAGCACCAGCTTACCACGATTATGGCAGGGGCACTCGCAGCAATACTGCTCGAAGGAACGATGGACGGCGCCGTAAAGATTTTTGGTTTTGAACTATTTACCGATTGGCGGATTCCCGCTTGGGAGATTTACGAGATTTTCTTGATGGATGCTTCGACGTACGTGGTTGCTTTTTTAATCATTGCCTTGATTCAATACGAATCGCTGGTGGAACGGCGACCCGAAAGTGGCAGCTTGTTAGCACAATTTCAAGTAGGTTGGAATTATTTAAAAACTGAGAAAGGGATTAGCATTTTTGGTGTGGCCTCGTTTTCCGTTTTTGTGTGTATGCTGATTGGGCATTTCTATCTTTTTCCCAGCTTTGTAAAAAATAGACTACAAGAAACGGGCGATATTTACGCTTCAGGGGATATGTACTACGCCATCGGTGCCGTTTTTGCAGGTTTGGCAATTCGTCAATTGTTCAAAAAAATAAGTGTGGCGTGGTCCGTTATTCTAATGACCTTACTGGGCGCAGCCGTATTTTTGATATTAGGTATCAGTCGAGAACTGACGGTCTATTATGCAATGATGCTCCTTTTGGGAATTACCAATGCGGGGGTAAGAATTCAACGGATTACCTACTTATTGGAACACATTCCCAACCAAGTTTACGGTCGAACAGGTAGTGTTTTCTTTTTATCGAATATCTTTTTTAGAATTGTTTTTTTGTCGCTCTTTTCCCTACCTTTCTTCACAACGGGCGATAATGTAATTTACGGGATGTTTATTTTTAGCGCTTTTCTGTTCATTTCTGTGGTGATTCTAATTGGGTATCGGCGTATTTTTTAAAGATATAGTTTTTTTGACGCTCCTTAACCTAAGTCCAAGGGACGCTAATTTTGTATTAACGCAGAGATAGCAGAGTCCGTAGAGCATTAACAATCAAACCTCTACGAACTTTGCGCTCTCTGCGTGCCACATTTTTTTGAATGGTTAGAGGAGATTTTTGAAATGTAGTAAAGGGTTGGAAATCAGTACTTTAATTAATTAGTTGCTGGATTTTTAATGTCTGTTTGGATTATCCAGTAATTTCCCATTACTGGATAAATTTAGCCACAAATTTACTGGATAACGGGAAGTTATCCAGTAATCCTAAACAACATCGAGCACATACACTAGTCCCTAGTCAACTAGTCACTAATTACTACACAAATCAATGCTGAATCAACGCATCAATTTCGGCGCCTTCGGGCATTTCGAATTGTGTTTGGTCGGCAGGTTCGGTGCCTAAAATGATATCGTTAAAATCTCTTTTGTAACGTTGTTCACCTAACTCCCCATCGTTGTACTTGTAGCCCTTCATACTATTGGGAACTAGTAAGCCATTCACATCTTTCCAATCATCATAAATAATGGCATTGTATTTATCACCAGGTTTTCCGTTAAAATAAGTAACCGTGTATAATAATAGGTACATCTGGTGCGTCTCGGGGTCAAAATGAGCAATATATTCATCGTCGGGCGCATCGCCGACCCCTTGATTGTAGGTAATCTTGACGGCATCGTATTTTTTACCCTTCATTACTTCAGGAGGTAGCACTTCGTAATTGATACCAGGGTCGGTCATGACAAATGGAAAAGCATGGAAGTACCAGTACAAATTATGAAAAAAACGAGGAGAGCCTTTGCCAAAAGCGGCTAAATTGGGCGTAATCCAAACTTCCTCACCGTCGAATCCGACGGTGAAATCATCTTGTTTAATTAACACTTTGCGAGTCTTTAAGTCAATGAAGTGACGTTCGTTCTTTTCGTTGCGTTCGATAGAGTATGCCCAAGTTTGCATGGCATGCCAGCGGTCGAAACCGCCGTGTGCTTCGATAGCTTGTTGTAGTACCTTAGGCATTTGGGCTTTTGCTGCCTCCATTTCGGTTTGGTTGACCGTTGATTTAGTGCTATCGCAAGCTAATAAAAGTGGCGCTATTAAGGCTATAAACAGCCATGAAAAGGTTTTATTGGTTATCATCAAATAAATGGTTGTTGAAAAATGGGCGAAAGTAAATGTTTTTTGTTGGTGAATGCGTCTTACTTTTGACAAACAAGTTAAATTTAAATAGCGTTGCGCTGAAAACTATGGGGGAGTCCTAATTTAGGAGACTCTTAAATGTTGTTTTGCACCTGTTGAGTAGCGATAAGTGTAACTCGACTCTCCCGAGTCGAACCGTAATGCCAAAAACAAACGAACATGTTGACCCAATTGGAAAAATTCTGGCAAGCTATCGAAGAAAGTTCTATCGGATTCGTTCGGTTGGATGAGCGTACGCAAAAGATGATAATACGTTATTGGGGAGCCATGCGTGAGGAAATAGAAAGAGGACAGCAACAACAACGTTCGACCTACGCCTACTTCGATTTATTGGAAATCATTACTTACGAATTGATTACCATTCACGGTTTTGAAGCTTTAGCGAATAGCTATGCAGAAGAAAAAGGGTGGATAAAAACGGAAATTAAGAATACGTTGAATTTTGCTTTCCAAGATGCTTTTAGTGGAAGTGGCTCCTAACTAGTTGATTAGCACTTTGTCTAACTAATCACTAATCAACTGGTTCCTAATCACTACACTAATGCGTCAGGGTCTATTCCTAATGCTTTTAATTTGGCGGCCATCAATTCTGCCTTTTTATTAGCCTCATCAGCCTCACTTTTGGCTTTGTCAGCCTCACTTTTAGCTTTAAGCATTTCAACTTCTGCTACCTTCATCTTTTCACTAATCTCTATGTGAGACAAAAAAGGTCTTCCGTCAGCATGATACATTTCAAGTGTCTCTTCGGTCCAGAGCATTCGAAACTTCATCAATGGACTAATCCAGTTTTTAGTGGTTACGTCGATTAGTTTTTTACCCTTTCGTTGATAAATTTTTAAAGTATTGAGTAATGGGTCATAGACATAATATTCTTCTACCAAATATTTTTGGTAAAATAAAAGTTTCTTAGCCATCTCTTTCTTGGTATTTCCTGGTGATAATACTTCGAAAACGATTGCTGGCGTAACATTATCTTCTCTCCATTGTAGGTAAGAATTGCGGTCACCCTTTGGTCTGCTAAATGCGACCATGACATCGGGAGCCACTCGAATTTTATTATTGCCTTCAACTGGATACCAAAACAAATCACTGGCCACAAAAGTCTCTTGACCAATAGTAGCCTCTTCTAAATTGTTTTTGATAAAGTTAATCCAGTTCCATTGGCGGGTATTGTCAGCCATAGGTTTTCCGTCTGAACTAGGATAGTGAACGTGTAGTTTTTTATCTAGTGGAAGTGTCATAATGGCTAAAATTAAACAAAAAATAGGAATTATAAAACAATTTTTTTCAATTTAAAATTACATCAATTATTTGAGTTTTACAAATCTACAAGCTGATAAGCTGACAAATCTACAAGCTGCCAACCTGTCATCCTGTCACCTAAATGATTCCAATTTTTTACACTCTGGCAGTTTGAAATTTCAATTTCCGCACTTTTGACACCCTAATTTGGCTAAAATTGGTATGGCACATCAGTTGATGTATAAGGATTGATTTGAAACTACAAAGACGACTTCTGACAATAGAAAAGTCTTTAGTTTGTCTTCCAGAAATTCGTAAACAATAACAAAATTTAATAGAAAATGGGTAAAATCATAGGAATTGACTTAGGAACAACCAACTCTTGTGTCTCTGTCATGGAAGGTAACGAGCCAGTGGTAATTCCAAATGAAGAAGGGGGCAGAACCACGCCTTCCGTCGTTGCGTTTTTGGACAACGGCGAAAGAAAAATTGGCAATCCAGCGAAACGCCAAGCGATTACAAACCCAACTAGAACGATTGCTTCTATCAAGCGGTTTATGGGATCAAGATATTCCGAAGTAGCGGACGAAGCGGGTAGAACGGCTTACAAAACGGTGAAAGGGGATAATGACACCGTTCGAGTGGACATCGACGGTCGAAAATATACGCCGCAAGAAATCTCTGCGATGATTTTGCAGAAGATGAAAAAGACGGCAGAAGACTTTTTGGGTAGCGAAGTAACCGAAGCGGTGGTAACCGTACCTGCTTACTTTAACGATTCACAGCGACAGGCGACTAAGGAAGCTGGTGAAATCGCAGGTTTGACCGTCAAAAGAATTATCAACGAGCCAACGGCGGCAGCTTTGGCTTACGGTTTGGATAAGAAGAATGCGGATATGACCATCGCCGTTTATGACTTAGGTGGTGGTACGTTCGATATTTCTATTTTGGAACTGGGAGACGGCGTTTTCGAAGTAAAGTCAACCAACGGAGACACGCACCTAGGAGGGGACGATTTTGACCGAGTGTTAATTGACCATTTGGCCGACACGTTCCAAAAGCAAGAGAACATGGATTTGCGCAAAGACCCAATGGCTTTGCAACGATTAAAAGAAGCAGCCGAAAAGGCAAAGATTGAATTGTCTTCTTCGACTTCTACGGAGATTAATCTACCGTACGTAACTGCGGTGGACGGTGTGCCCAAGCACCTGGTCTTGAAAATTAGCCGAGCAGAATTTGAGAAGTTAGCCTACGATTTGGTGCAGAAGACCTTAAAGCCTTGTCAAGAGGCATTGAAGGATGCGGGTATGGACAAAGACGAAATTGACGAAATTATTTTAGTCGGTGGTTCCACTAGAATTCCAGCTATCCAAGAAGCGGTAGAGAAGTTCTTCGGTAAGAAGCCAAATAAAGGCGTAAACCCAGACGAAGTGGTAGCCGTAGGTGCTGCAATCCAAGGTGGTGTGTTGAGTGGTGATGTACAAGATGTTTTGCTACTAGACGTAACGCCGCTATCTTTGGGAATTGAAACAATGGGTAACGTATTTGATGTCGTTATCGAAGCGAACTCAACGATTCCTACTAAGAAGTCAAAGATTTATTCTACGGCAGCCGATAATCAGCCCTCAGTAGAAATTCATATTCTACAAGGAGAGCGCCCAATGGCGAGAGACAACCGTCCCGTAGGTCGGTTCGTCTTGTCGGATATTCCACCAGCGCCTAGAGGTGTACCGCAAATTGAAGTAACTTTTGACATGGACGCCAATGGTATTTTGAGCGTCTCTGCGAAGGATAAAGGCACTGGAAAAGAACAATCTATTCGAATCGAAGCTTCTACTGGGCTGTCCAAAGAAGAAATCGAAAAGATGAAGGCGGAAGCGGAAGCGAACGCTGATGCAGATAGAAAAGAAAGAGAGAAAGTGGATAAATTAAACGCTGCTGATACGTTGGTTTTCCAAACCGAAAAGCAGTTGAAGGAGTTCGGCGAGAAAATTCCAGCGGAGAAGAAAACGGCGATTGAAACGGCCGTTGCTGATTTGAAAGCCGCTCATGGCGCGCAAGATTTAGATAAAGTCGAAGCTGCAACGGCTGCGTTGAATACAGCATGGCAGGCAGCTAGCCAAGATATGTACCAAGCGGGCCAAGGTGCGGGGCCCACTGCGGATGCTAATGGTGCGGGTGCTGACCAAGGAGGTACCAACGCTGGCGGCAGTGCGAACGAAGACGTACAAGACGTTGAGTTCGAAGAAGTAGAAGAAAAGTAAGCGTAGTACTTGGCCAAATTTTGGTCGATGATTAATAAAAAAAGCGTTCTCGAACTGTCGGGAACGCTTTTTTTTTAATCATCTACCGTAACGCTTTTCTTGAGGTTTTGCACACATTTCGATAAAATGTTTTTTGTTTGTTGGTGCTTAAGTAAACCTATATCGTACGCTACTCGATAAATTTTTCCTTTTATTGATTGTACTGGGTTGCGAAGAAACAGCATTAGTTGTTTTTTAGCCCAAGTAAAGAAGCTATCTTGCTCGTGTTCGAGGGTTAAATCTAATGCTTCGGATAACTTTAGTTCAACTAATAAATCCTTTTCTACCAATAAATCGCTGGTAAAATGTTTAGGAAGTGGCTCGTCCTCGTAATAGACTTTCAATGGTCTTTGGTAATAAACATCGGCCGTTTTGTGTCGTAAATTGTAAACGGCATACTCTTCGAAAGCATTTTCAAATAACGAATTATCTAGTTCATGATGCATTTTCAAACTCGCATCGAAGAGTTCCTCAGTTAACTCTTGACAGTTCATGGTTAAATTAATTTTTAATGTTTTTTGCCCGAAATAGGTGTAGTAATTCGTTTTGTTTCGTCCAAGTTAGGGGAAAAAAAAGGAAGAGAAAAGAAATTTGACCGTTAAAAATTGCCTTT
>JBCCQK010000055.1:0-25432 GCA_039024375.1 Bacteroidota bacterium | reverse complement strand
TGGATTTGTAATTTTAAATTTTACATTTTCCCTAGGTTTATCAACCTTAACAGAACCTTAATGGAATAGAAGAAAAATGTGCCTATTCTCGCTCATTTTGAAAGAAATGCCGACTTTTGGGTAAGCAATTATAAAATCTAACAAATAAAAAAATGACGTATCAAAACCTGTTGATAGAAAACGATAACAACATTCTCATCGTAACGCTTAACCGACCTAAAGCGCTCAATGCGCTAAACAAACAAACTATGGACGAATTGGCCTATTTCTTCGGTGAAGACGAACAACCTCGTCAGCAAAGCATTAAAGGCATTGTCGTTACGGGAGCGGGAGAAAAAGCCTTCGTAGCGGGAGCGGATATCAAAGAATTTTTGGGTTTGGATGCCAACGCTGGAATGGCGCTGTCTCGTCGAGGAAACGACATTATGTTTTCTATCGAACGCTTCCCCAAGCCCGTAATTGCGGCCGTAAATGGCTTTGCATTAGGTGGCGGCTGTGAATTAGCAATGGCTTGCCACATTAGAATAGCGGGTGAAAAGGCTAGATTTGGACAACCAGAAGTAAATCTAGGCATTATTCCAGGGTACGGCGGAACACAGCGTTTAATTCAGTTGATAGGCAAAGGCAAAGCAATGGAATTGGCGATGACGGCCGACATGATAGGGGCCGAAGAAGCTAAAACTTTGGGATTAGTCAACCACGTCGTCCCCAAAGGAGAAGAAGTGGCCAAAGCGAAGGAAATTATTGAGAAAATTACGACCAAAGCTCCCTTAGCCATTACCAAGGTAATTGAATGTACGAATGCCCATTTTGCCGATGGTGAAAATGGATTCGAAGCGGAAATCAACAGTTTTGGTTTGTTAGCGGGCAGTGAGGATTTTGTGGAAGGGGCGACGGCTTTTGTGGAGAAACGAAAGGCGGTATTTCAGCACAAATAAGGTTGTGAGGTGATAAGGGGATGATGGAATAGGGCGATAAGGATAGTAGGCGGAGGGGTTGAAAGGTTGAGAGGATGGCAGGTTGACTTCTGACAGATTCATGAGTCTTAAGTCCGACTTCCCATCGGAGAGACGGTTAAAACTTTGTTAATAACTCGACTTGAAGGTATTGGGTAGTTTTCTATGCCGTTTGCTTTTTGTAGTTTTGACTAAACATCTATTGTTTGTATTTCGTTTTATTTGATAAGTAAAGTGGTTCGGGAGTAATGTCGTCAATTACTTGATGTGATGGCCTAGTAAGCCATGTACCATCAACCGTTGACCGTGTACCGTCCAACTAAATACTTTTAATCAATCAACTTGACACTCTTATGTGGAAATATATTTTAGCAGCAGTAGCTTTTGTTTTTTTATTAAATCAGCAAAGTTTTGCACAAACGGAACAGGACAGTTTGGTGCAGCTATCTGGATTGGTTTTGGATGGAACGACCAACGAATTATTACCGATTCCTTATACCAATGTTTACGTTAAATCGGATACGAGACGAGGGGACTATACCGATTTCAAGGGCTATTTCACCGTAGTTGCTAAAAAGGGCGAAACCGTTGTTTTCTCTACCGTTGGCTACAAAACGGCAGAGTTCGTTGTTCCCGATACCCTGCAAGATAATCGCTATTCCATCGTTCAATTGATGACGGCAGATACTTTTAATTTACCCGAAACGGTCGTCTTTCCTTGGCCAAGTCGCGAACACTTCAAAATCGAATTTTTGGCGATGGACGTTACGCCCGAAATGCAGCGTCGGGCCGCCGAAAACGTGGCGGAGGATGTCCTAGCTCGGGGTCGTCAAATAGTTGTCCGAGACGGTAACGAAAATGCCGATTACTATCTCCGACAGCAAGCTTCCAATTACTATCACTACGGTCAGATTCCACCAATGAATATTTTCAATCCAATTTCGTGGGGTAAGTTCATCAATGCTTGGAAGAACGGGGATTTTAAGAAGAAGAAGAAGAAGTAAGGGGAGAAGGTTTAGAGGCCGAGAGGTTGAAAGGCCGAATGGTACAGTCTAAGAATTCTTTTGGGTTTATAGGGTGAATGGGGTTTATGGGATTCATGAGGTGGGCACATGAGCGTAAAGGAAAATGCTCGTTTATTGAGATTTGGAGAGCCAATGTTGAAAATCGCTAGTTGTCTGTTGCCCAATAAATAATGAGTAATTTATAGAAAAGTCAACGTCAAAATCCGTTGTCCAAGTCAACACTAAGTAAGGCATCCCCATACGGGCAGGCAGTTGTCCAAATATCTACTGCTAAAAAGTGGCTTGGAAGATACGATATTTACAAAGGCTAGCACAACAAGCCTGTTAAGAACTACTTTACTTTGTTAATTGAAAATATTTAAAGCCTTTTGACAACTCCACTAATTTCAAATGCAAGCGTTATTGGTAAAGTTTCGGTAGAAAGATACAGACCGTGAGCCGTTTACATTCAACCGTGAACCGATAGCTTTCTGCATTTTAAACCAGCCCGCAAGGCAGTCTGGCGGGTTTTAGATTTCACATATGGCCTTTCCCTTCCCACGATTCATAGTACTACTTTCCTTCTTTTTTTTCTACTCTAATTTTCTATTCTCCCAAGATGGTATTATCCGAGGAAATGTCCTAGACGCCGAGACGGGTGAACCCATCATCTATGGAAATTTGCAGTTGGTTGGTACTAATTTAGGAGCAACGACGGATTTCGAAGGCTTTTTCAGCTTATCTAAAGTACCCGCTGGAACTTATCGTTTAGTAGCCACTTACCTAGGTTACGATAGTCTTTCTCTTCCCATTAAAATTCAAGGGAATCAAATCCTTTATCGACGAATCAATTTGCAGCCCAATAGTATAGAATTGAGCACGGTGGACGTGTCAGCTCAAAAAGAACGGGCTAAAACGGAAGTACAAGTCTCGGCGTTGACGGTGACGCCGAAGCAAATTACCGCTTTACCTTCCATTGGCGGACAAGCGGATATTGCGCAATATTTACCCGTTTTACCGGGCGTAATTTTTACGGGCGACCAAGGGGGACAATTGTACATTAGGGGTGGTTCGCCCGTTCAAAATAAAATTTTACTGGATGGGATGACTATTTATAATCCGTTTCATTCGCTCGGCTTTTTCTCCGTTTTCGAAACTGAAACCATTCGCTCCGTGGACGTTCTAACGGGTGGGTTTAATGCCGACTATGGGGGCAGAGTCTCGGCAGTGGTGGACATTAAAACGAGAGAAGGGAACAAAAAACGGTTTGGGGGAAGCGTGGCGGCGAACCCTTTTCAAGCTAAGGTTTTATTGGAAGGTCCTATTGTGAAATTGGACGAAACCAAAGGCAATAGCTTGTCCTTTTTGTTGACGGGAAAACACGCCTACATCGACGAAACGTCGCCCAATTTATATCCCTACGCTGTTGAAAATGATAGTCTAGGGCTGCCCTTCAACTTTACCGATTTGTACGGAAAGTTATCTTTTGTGGGTGCTAATGGCAGCAAAATCAACTTGTTTGGCTTCAATTTTAAAGACCAAGTCAACTTTGAAAACTTGGCGAATTTGGATTGGAATACGTTTGGGGCGGGCCTACAATTCAGTTTGATACCCAACAATGCTTCCGCCATTGTAAACGGAAATTTCTCTTTTTCTAATTATGATATTGGCCTCTTCGAATCGGACAATAAGCCTCGAACGAGCGGCATTAGCAGCTTTACGGCGGGGTTGGATTTTACCTTTTTTGGGTACAATAGTGAGGTTAATTACGGCTTCGAAATCAATGGCTTTCGGACGGAGTTTGAGTTCATCAATTTTTTAGATTTTACCATCGAGCAATTTGAAAATACCACTGAATTATCGGGCTTTGTCAAGTTCAAAAAGCAATGGGGCAATCTGATTATCGAACCGGGACTGCGGGCACAATTTTACGCCTCTTTGGGCGATTTTTCCTTGGAACCCCGTCTAGGACTCAAATATAATATTTCCAACCGAGTCCGCTTTAAGCTAGCGGGTGGTATGTATTCTCAAAATTTGATTAGCACCGTCAACGAACGAGATATTGTTAACTTGTTTGTCGGCTTTTTGAGTGCCCCCGACGAAGGAATTTTTAAGCCCAACACCAACGAACGGACCGACGACCGATTGCAAAGAGCGAACCATTTGATTGCGGGGGTAGAAGTAGATTTGGGTAAAAATGTAGAGGTAAACATAGAACCTTATTTAAAAGACTTTACACAGATTATCAACCTCAATCGAAATAAACTGACGGCCCAAGATTCGGATTACGCCGTTGAAACGGGGGAGGCCTACGGGGTTGATTTTACCATAAAATATCAAACACCCACTTTATATTTGTGGGGAACGTACAGTTGGGGCAACGTCAATCGAAATGACGGCGAACAAGTCTATCCTACCATTTTTGACCGCCGCCATAACGTAAATTTGCTAGGAACGTATAACTTTGGGAATAATAGTTGGGAAGCGAGTGTTCGTTGGAATATGGGTTCTGGCTTTCCTTTCACTTTGACCCAAGGCTTTTACGGTCTCAATAATTTTGAAAACGGGATTAGTACGGACGTTCTGACCGAAAACTCCGATTTAGGTATCATCTACGATGAACGTAGAAATGCGGGCCGCTTACCTTATTATCACCGCTTAGATGCTTCTTTGAAAAAGATGGTCACTTTCTCTAGATACGCCAGTTTGGAAATAGTGCTGAGTGTGACCAATGCGTACAATCGAGAGAATATTTTCTTCTTCGACCGAGTACGCTATGAGCGGCAAAACCAGTTGCCAATTTTGCCGAGTTTGGGCTTTACCCTAAAGTTTTAATGGCGTATGAAAATTGAAAAGATACATCAAGAAAAACTGAAAGAACTTAAACAATTTTTTGTTTTCTACGGTCACTGCCATGTGCCAAAAAATGAGCCTTTTTTAGATTTATACGAATGGACGGAGAGACTCCGACAGAGTCGGAACAGGTTGAGCGAAGCGCTAGTCGAGGAACTGGATGGACTCGGTTTTTATTGGGGGATGTTTGGTACTAATGAATTATTGTGGCAGTTTCGCTACAGCCAACTAAAAATCTATAAACAAAAAAACGGGCATACCAAGGTTACAGATAGTGAAAATCTCGAATTGGGAAGATGGGTGAAAGCCCAGCGAGCGGAAGAGAAACGAATGCGACCCGAACGTAAAAGGCTGCTAGATGAGTTAAATTTTCTGTGGAGTGCGGATTTGAAAAAACAAGTAGAGGACAAATGGAAAAGTAAATATTCTGCCCTTAAAGAATTCCAGAAAGAACATGGACACACAGCCGTACCAAAAAAGCGTGGACAAAGTGGCGATTTAGGAGAATGGGTGGTCGTACAGAGAGCATTCGAACATAAAATGTCGGCTACCAGGAAGGAATTGCTAGATGCTATCGGTTTCTTGTGGAATAAAGATTTACCTGCCTTTCGTAATAAGCAATGGGACGAATGGTATGATAAATTTGTCGAATTTAAAGAGAAAGAAGGACACGTTAACCCTAGAGCGCACGTCGAATCGGAAACAGAACTAGGTACTTGGGTACAAAGACAACGAAAAGCTAAAAAGTTGGGGAAATTAGACGAACGAAAACTAAAAAAATTAGAGGCTATTGGCTTTGAATGGAGTTCGGATATTAAACAGAAAGAGTTCCGAAAGTGGTTGAGCAACTACGAGGAATTAAGAAAATACAAAGTCACGTATGGACATTGTCAGATTCCTCAGCAGAGAGATAAAAATTTAAAGAATAATAATGAAAAAATGTTAGCTAAGTTAGGGGAATGGGTTAATCGCCAGCTTTACCGCTCAAAAAGGTTGTCCCAACAGCAAATAGATTTGTTGAACGCCATTGATTTTGAATGGAAAAGAGATAAAGAAATTAAAAAAGCGGAAGATTGGGAATATCAATACAATCAGTTAGTTGATTATTTCAAAGAAAACGGGCATAGTAAAGTACCTGCACACTATGCTCCAAATAGGACATTAGGCAGTTGGGTGTATCGGCAAAGAAAAAATGAAGCAAAGCTAACTGCGGGACAGAAAGCAAAATTGGATAAATTGAATTTTGTTTGGCGAGGAAATTTGAAGGAAAAGAAGGCACAAAAATTTGAGGAGAAATTTCGACAACTACAATTATTTTATGAAAAAAATGGGCATTTCGATGTTTTTCAAAATCCTAAAGAGCACTCGAAATTAGGAATTTGGCTAAATCACCTTAGAAGAGGCAATTTAAAACTGACCCAAGCACAAAAAAAACAACTGGCAGCCATTGGTTTTAATTGGGAAGAAACGCCCACAACTAGAAGGCGAGTGAAATGGATGTCACAATACCATAACCTAGTAAGATTTAAAGAAAAATATGGTCATACAAATGTAACTCGCTCTTCTGGAAATCATTCTTTACACAGTTGGGTGCAAACGCAAAGAAGTACTCGACATACCATGCCCTCTTGGCGGATTAAACTATTGGATGAAATTGGTTTCGTTTGGAGCAGAAAGCAAATGGAAGATTCTTTATGGCAAGAAAAGTACGAAGAGTTACTAGCTTTCAAAGAACAATTCGACCATACGAGAGTCTCAGAACGGTGGGCAGATGGGCGACTGGGAAGATGGGTAGGGAGAATGCGGCATAAGAAAGACCAATTGGATAGCGATAAGCTGGAAAAGTTAAATTTAATCAACTTTGATTGGCGTATTTGACCCTGCAAGCCACGTCTCTATTCTCTCAATCTCCATTATCGAGATACCCTCTGCTCCTTATTCCTAGTTGATAGAAACACCTTTTCTTTGGCCTCAAACCAAAATGAATCCTTTAAAGTGCCCATTTTTTTATTGAACCGAATTATATTTTGTACCAAAGAAGTCCTACAACTGACAACATTTTTAAATATTTACAGTTATTTAGTATATTAATCTCAATAAGACTTTTGTAATTAGATTTTTTGTTCTAAATTTATGTCTCATTTTAGATAGTTAGTTTAAGCTGGAGTTTTAAAATTAGTACAAATTGTCCACTACCAAAGAAAAAATACTTACCGCTTCTATCGACCTTTTCAATAAAGAAGGAGTCAATGTCGTTACATTGCGAGACATTGCAAAGGCAGTCAGTATTAGTACGGGTAATCTGGCTTATCACTACAAGAATAAGGATGTCATCGTAGAGGCTGCCTTCCAGCAAATGCAAAAAGAGCGAGACGATATTCTTCAAGGTGTTCAACAAATTCCTTCGTTGGACAGAATTTACAAACAAAATAAAATGCTGATTCGGTTGGGTAAGAAATACCTGTTCTTATACGTCGATACGGTGCAAATTCTACGGAACTATCCCAAGATTGCGACTTTACATCGTGCGTTTACCGACCAAACTATTGAGTACGTGAAAGGCACATTGGCTTATTCCGTAGGGTCGGGTAATATGCGTCCCGAAAAAGTGGAAGGAGAATACGAACGCTTGGGACATGCCCTCTGGATGGTGATGACTTTTTGGTTAAACCAATTAGAAATACGGGGAAAGCGTTGTACGTTGGAAGAAGAACAGCAACTGGAATACACAATATGGGATATGATTTATCCTAAATTGACGAAAAAAGGAATTGACAATTATCGGCAGGTCTTTGCGGGATGAGGGGGTAATGTATTAAGGTGATGAGAATATAAGGTGACGAGGACTCAAACAAGTAAACTTACGAATAACAAAACTAATAACTATTCAATTAAAACAATAAATCATGGAAGCCTATATTTATGATATTATCCGTACCGTACGGGGAAAGGGTAATAAAAAAGGAGCTTTGATGGGTGTGACACCCACCGAATTATTAGTGACGCTTTTAGATGAGCTAAAAGTAAGAAATGATTTTGACCCCACTTTGGTGGAAGATTTCATCTGTGGTTGTGTGACCCAAGTGATGGACCAAGGGGCGAATATCGCCAAGACCGCAGCCCAGCAATCTGGTTATGGTGACTCACTTTGTGGGGTTTCTTTGAACCGTTTCTGTGGCTCTGGACTGGAAGCGATTAACCAAGCATCGGCCTACGTAAAGTCTGGTTTTACCGACCTAATGTTGGCGGGTGGAGTAGAGTCTATGTCCCGAGTTAAAATGGGCGCCGACGGTGGTGCATTAATGATGGACCCCGACGTAGCCATGCCTGGCTATGCTATTCCTCAAGGTGTTTCTGCCGATTTGATTGCGTCAAAATATGGTTATTCTCGCAGAGATGTCGATGAATTTGCGGCGGAGTCCCAAAGAAGAGCCGTCAATGCGGAAAAGAATGGCTACTTCGCAAAATCAAGAATCAATGTGAAAGACCCCAATGGTTTCACTATTTTAAGCTACGACGAAAACGTACGAGAAGGTACAACGGCTGACTCTTTATCAAGTTTGAAGCCTTCTTTCGAAATGATGGGCCAAATGGCTGGATTTGACTCCGTAGCCATTCAGAAGTATCCCGAAGTAGCAGCTATTAATCACGTACATCACGCTGGAAATTCTTCCGCTATCGTGGACGGTGCGGCGGTTGCCTTGATTGGAAATAAAGAAATTGGGGAAAAAATGGGCTTGAAGCCAAGGGCTAAGATTCGCTCCGTGGGCGTTGTCGGTACAGACCCAACGATTATGCTAACGGGTCCCGCACCTGCTAGTAGAAAGGCTTTGAAAAAAGCGGGCATGCACAAGTCGGATATCGACCTATTCGAAATCAACGAAGCCTTTGCTTCCGTCGCTATGCGCTTCATGGAAGATTTGGGCGTTGACCATTCCATCACCAACGTCAACGGTGGGGCAATTGCCCTAGGTCACCCACTCGGCGCTACGGGCTGTATGATTACTGGAACTTTATTAGACGAATTGGAACGCCGGGATTTGAATACTGGTTTGGCCACTTTGTGTATTGGTGGCGGAATGGGTATTGCGACGATAATTGAGCGGGTGTAATATGCGGAGCAGAGAGTAGAGAATAGAGAGGAGAGACTTAGGACGTTTCACCTCTCAAAAAACATATATCTAATCAAAGTCGTTTCTGGAAACTCATCATCATCTTTCTAATGATGGTTATTTCATTCACAAGCATATCTGTTGCTGTTTGATTCAAATATTCCAAATCAAAAGCTAAGTAAACCTGAGTTTCTAATTCACAGATAGAGCCGATAGCAATATTCAAAAAATTCTTTAACTGAGGGTCGGAATCTCTGCCACAGCCTTCGGCAATGTTGGAAGGAACGGAAATTGCTGCTCGTCGAATTTGCGAGGTTAGACCAAATTTTTCTTCGCTAGGAAATGACTTTGTAGCCTTGTAGATGTTTTTTACCATTTTTCTACTTCGCTTCCAAATGTCGAGGTGTAAAAAGTTATGTCTCATTGTATGTTTTTTTAGCGTAGAAACTAAGAACAATGTTAGTTCATTTCATAATTCAGTTAGTTTTTCTACTTGATAAAGAAAATTTACTCTCGTAAACATAATGTTTTTGTTTGAAAGTTTAGGAAAACTTTTCCAAAAAATAAAATCTTTTGTTCAAGTCATTATCCTAAATCATCATTATCTAATTTTAAGAGAAAAGATGGCAAATTAGAATTTATTGACTCACCGTTTGCTGTGTTAAATGAGTCTCTAATCTCTGCTCTCTACTCTCTAATCTCAAAAAAATATGTCCACAGTAATAAAAAACGATATTTTAGAATATTCCGTTGGGGAGGATGGCGTTGCCATCATCAATATGCACATGAAGAATCACCCAACGAATTTGTTTAGTGAGGATTTCTTTATTCCTTACAACGAAGTAGCGAAAATGGCCATTGCCGATGAGTCGGTGAAAGGCGTCGTGATAACTTCTAGCCACCGAGACTTTATGGCGGGTGCCGATTTGCGAAAGCTATCCAATCCGCCCGAAGACAAGCAAGTAATGTTTGATGGCCTGTTGGGGCAAAATCGGCAGCTGCGAGAGTTCGAAAAAGGAGGCAAACCATTCGTAGCCCTAATCGACGGTAACGCTCTAGGGGGTGGTTTGGAATTGGCGATGACTTGCCATTTCCGAGTAGCGGTCAACAACCCAAAAACCAAAATTGGGTTTCCTGAGGTCCAGCTAGGATTGTTGCCAGGTGGTATGGGCAATTCTAAGCTGCCTTATTTGGCGGGAATTCAAAATGCGATGATGGCGATTTTACAATCTAAGCAAGTGAATCCCGAAAAGGCGAAAAAAATGGGTTTCATCCACGAAGTCGTTGATTCAGCCGAGGCGGCTATGGAAGCAGCTAAAAAATACATCCTGGAAGGCGGTAGTGCCGTACAGCCTTGGGACGATAAGAAGTATAGAATCCCCGGTGGTGGAGTCATGTCTCCCGGCGGTGCGCAGACCTTTATGGGCGGAATTGGAAGCGTACGCAAGCAAACTTACGGTAATTACCCAGCAGCGAAGTACGCAATGAGTGTGATGTACAAAGGGCTGCAAATGCCGATTGACCGAGCCATTGAAGTAGAAGCACGGTATTTTACCCAAGCTTTCTATTCCAAAGAAGCGCAAAACTTGATTCGTACAGGTTTCTTTGCCATCAACGAAGCGAAGAAAGGAAAGATGAAGCCCAAAGGTTTCGATAAATACGAAATCAAGAAGTTGGGAATGTTAGGTGCGGGTATGATGGGCGCAGGTATTGCCTACGTATCGGCCGTGGCGGGCATGGAAGTCCAATTGAAAGATGTGACGATGGAAGGGGCTGAGAAAGGAAAAGCCTATTCTGATGGGATTCTCAAGAAGAAAATCTCCAGAGGTCGCAGCACCGAAGAGAAGGCGAAGGCTATCATGGACCGAATTCACCCAACGACTGACCCGAACGACATGGCGGGCTGCGATATGGTGATTGAAGCCGTTTTTGAGGATAGAAACCTAAAGGCTAAGGTGACCAAAGAAACCGAAGCGGTGTTAGGAGCGGATAAAATTTACGGTTCGAATACTTCTACGTTGCCCATCACGATGTTGGCCAAAGCGTCGGAGCGACCCGAAAACTTCATCGGAATTCACTTCTTCTCGCCCGTTGATAAAATGCCATTGGTAGAAATTATCGTTGGTGAAAAGACCTCCGATAGAGCATTGGCGGCAGCGATTGACTACGTCGTGGCCATCAGAAAAGTGCCGATTGTGGTGAATGATAAGCAAGGATTCTTCACCTCTCGAACGTTCGGAACCTACACTTCTGAAGGGGCACACTTGTTAATGGAAGGGGTGCCACCCGTGATGATTGAAAACGTGGCGAAGAACATTGGGATGCCCGTTGGACCTTTAGCAGTGTCGGATGAAGTATCTCACACTTTGGGCTTGCACGTCATGGGAGAAATGCCCGAAAGAGACGCTGAGACGGAAAAAGTTTACCAATTAACGAAAAAATTAGTAGATTTAGGTCGTCACGGTAAGAAGAACGGTAAAGGCTATTACGACTACGAGGGTAGAACTAAGACGATTTGGCCTGGATTGGAAGAGATGTATCCTTCTAACGTTCACACGTTGGATGCCGAAACGGTTGGTAAGCGATTGCTACACCGAATGGCGTTGGAGACGTACCGATGCTTCGACGAAGGTGTGTTGCGAGCTACCAAAGACGGTGACGTTGGTTCGTTGTTAGGATTTGGTTTCCCTCCCTACACAGGCGGTGCTATTTCATACATCGACTACGTAGGCGTTCAGCAGTTTGTCGCCGATTGTGACGATTACGCCGAAAGATTTGGCCCAAGATGGACCGTTCCGGCGAACTTGCGCAAGATGGCCGAAGCGGGACAAACGTTCTACGGTAAAAATAGCGTCAACGCCAAGCCAACCAAGTTGGGCATGTCCGAAATCAAAAAGATGAAGGAGCCCGAGTTGGTCGCTTACGCTAATTCCATCGGTATTTCGGCTACCGTAGATGATTTGAAAAAAGATACTTTGCAAAAGGTATTGGATAAATTAGGATATTAATTGTTGAGAGGTCAGAAGTCAGACCATTTCATTGTCAGAAGTCAGATATTTCGTAGCAAATACAAAAATTTCTGACAGCGAAGCGGTCTGACAGTCCCGAATTCACTTCGAGACGGTCTGACTTCTGACTTCTAAAACTAAAACATGAAAAACCTCAACGGAAAAGTAGCCGTTATCACGGGCGCAGGCGCAGGAATGGGTAAAGAATTAGCCCTACAACTAGCTGCAAAAGGCGTAAAAGTAGCCATCAACGATTGGAATGGCGCCAATTTAGAACGGACTGCCGCCGAAGTGCAAAAAAACGGTGGAACAGTACTGGCCAAACGCTTTGATGTATCCAATCGAGAAGCGGTTTATACTTTTCGAGATGAGGTTTTGGTGAAATTCGGCCAAGTTGATATTGTCATTAACAACGCAGGAATTGCCCTGCCGAGTTATAACGTCGAAGGCGTACCCTACGACGAGTTCGAAAAGTTAATTAACGTCAACTTGTGGGGTGTCATTTACGGTACTAAGGCCTATTTGCCACATCTACAAACTCGACCCGAAGCGGTGATTGCTAATACCTCCAGCGTTTTTGGCATCATGGGCTACCCAACACAAGGTGCTTACTGTACGTCCAAATTTGCGGTGAAGGGTTTTACCGAATCTTTGCGTTTAGAACTAGCCGCCGAAGAATCGAAGGTCCGAACTTTGTCGATTCATCCTGGCCGTATTTTTACGGACATCGTTCGCAACGTAGAACACAAACCGGGCTTGATTACCGAAGCGGAAAAAGCCGAAATGGTAAAGCAGTTTGACGAAGGTGGCGATGGAGTAACCGCAGCCGAAGCCTCCAGACAAATCATCGAAGCGATTCAAAAAGGAAAGCCTCGATTATTGATTGGCAAAGATGCTCGTTTTATTGACCGACTCGTTCGATTGCTACCCACAAAGTATGCAAATATGGTCTTGAAAAGGCTGAATGCGGAACCAACGGGTCTGGCAACGCCATTGAAACCACTCGAAGAAAAAGTGACGGAAAAAGTAGTTTAGCATCTTGACTAAGCGAGATTTTGACCTAATTGTTTTATTGTTGAATTGTCTTATTGCTGTGTTCACTTAGTAGGTAAACAGCAATATAACCATACAACCATCTAACAATTCAACTCACTTGATGCTAGTAATCCTTTTGACAAAAAATCGGAAAAACTAGAAAATAGCTTCTAAATAATTTCACAATTAAATAAATTTCAAAATGGACACTTCGTTAATTGTCAGCGAAATGCAAAAGAAAGCGGCTGGTGTCGCTCCAATTGGTAGCACTTTAAAATTTGATATGGGTGGTGAATATATCTATATCGACGGAAATAACGGTAACGCAGTGACCGCAGAAAACAAAGATGCGGACTGTACGATTACCGTAGATAAAGACGATTTTATTGCTTTGACCAACGGTGATTTGAACCCAATGATGGCTTTCATGGGCGGGAAAATCAAAGTGGATGGAGATATGAGTGTGGCGATGAAGTTGCAGTCTTTGTTGTAGAAATAACTCGTTTTAGGTAAAAAAGAGCGTTTTCCATTGTTTAGGAGGACGCTCTTTTTTTTGTGGTGGAAAGAGAAATTTACCACCATGTCCACATCAATTAAAAATGTAAAACAAGCAATTAACGTCTTTGAAGGATACGCTGAAACACCAAAGTCTCTCCTAGATTATCTCTCCTTAGTTACGAAATAACTCAAAAAATCGTAAAAAAATTTAAAGGAGACGCTGCGAAGCCCTTCCTTTTTTCGTTCAAGTAGTAGAACTTGTTAATTATCCCTAAAATCCTTTCTACTATGACACCCCGATTAACTTTCCGAGAAGCCATTTGGCTTCTATTTCTCCTTCCTCTCATCAATGCTTGTCAAAAAGACTGTTCCGACCCCGCCACTTGTCATACTTACCAAGATAATATTTGCGAAGAAGCAAAAACAGAGAATGTGCCTGTCGTTTCGGCTCTAGAAACTAAGATTTATCCCCTGTCGGGTTCAGCCCCCAATTTACCTAGCCAAGAATTAGCGGGTTTAGATGCGATTTTTGAAAAAGCCTATTTTGTTGGTTTGGGCGAAGCGACCCACGGAACGTTGGAGTTTTTTGAAATGAAAGACCGCTTGTTCAGATATTTAGTGGAAAAACACGGGTATAAAGCCATTGGTTTTGAAGCTACTTGGGGCGGTGCGCTACATGTCAATCGTTACGTGGTGGACGGCATCGGAACGGCTAGAGATGCCGTAAGTAAATTGCAATTCTGGACGTGGCGAACCGAAGAAGTGGTGACGCTGGTAGAATGGATGCACGATTACAACTTGGATAAATCGGAGGAAGACAAGATTTATTTCTATGGTTTTGACGTGCAAAGTGGCTCTGAAGAAGTCCTTTTGATAGAAGACTATTTGAATCGAAATGCGCCTAATTTGACGGCTGAAGTAGTTCCAAAAATTGAAGGTTTGGTGGAAACAGTTGGCCGAGATTGGCAGTCTTATCGAGCGTTACCAGCGTCGCAAAAAGAAGGCTTTAGAACAGGAATTGCGGAGGCGGAAACTACTTTTGTAAATAACGAAACCACTTTAGTTGGAGCGTCTTCGCAACGGGAGTTTGATTTAGTGAAGCACGCTTTTACGATTCTTCGGCAATACGAAGAGGTCGTCAACAGCCCACAGCAGAATTTCCCTAGGGACGTTTACATGGCCAGCAATAGTGAATGGATACGAAATTACCTAGGGGGTGAGGCCAAAGTCGCCCTGTGGGCGCATAATTTTCATGTGGGAAAGGGAATACCTCAGTTGCAGGGGAATGAACTTGATTTGCGGCACGGGGATGCTTACCAGGTAGTGGGTTTTTCTTTTGCGAAAGGCGCTTTTCAAGCGGTTCGACCCGGAGTAGGTGTGACGCCCTTCAATCGCATTAACGAGGCGAATTGCTTGACCACAAATGCTTTATTAGAAGAAGTCGGCGAAGAGCAGTGTTATATTATTTTTGACGAACTAGACACCGAATCTATTGCCAACGAATATTTTAATTCTTCCCAGCCGTTTTTTAGTTTAGGTGCATTGTTTGACCCCAATACGCCCCATCGGTACGTCTATCCCGACCCGCTTGCCGTTAGGTTCGACGTTTTGATTCACTTTAACGATACGAATGCGGCTGTTCCGTATTAGTCGTTAATTTATGTTGCGGCTAACGGTTAGAAAGCGATGCTTTGTCAGCATCTCTTTCTTTTAGGCGTTTAAAAAGCAGGAGATACTGGCAAATTATCGTCTGCTTATAGTCCGTAACTTGGGTTAGTTATATGATAGTAAACTTTATTTGAGTCCCTAACTTTGTACTTTATCAAAAAATGAAATCATGAAAAAAACAATTCACATTTTAGCTGCTTTAGCGTTCGTCGCTTTGTTCATTACTGCTTGTCAAAAAGACTATGTTGAACCTAACGGTTTACTAAAAGGCTTCTCGTTTGAAAGTGACCCTGTTCAATTTTCACCACTTTCTTTATCATCCGATAGCTATACCCACGAATGGACGACTCAAGATGCTTTCGACGGAGAACGAAGTTTAAGGATTACTTCTACTAGCTTGAATAATCAGTCCTTTGCCTCTTGGTGGCATACCTACACCGCTTTTGAAAGAGGAGAACCCTTTAAAGTGAGAGTACGGGCCAAAACGGTTGGGTTTGGAACGGGCGGAGGTATTCAATTGAATATGTTTGGTCGCAATGCGGACCGTTCGGAAATAGTGGCCAGAGGGATTGGCCAAACCATCGAAAGCACCAACGAAGAATGGCAAACCATTGAAGTGGCACTAGAAACTAATCCTTCCGAAACGCTGGCAACGATAGATATTTATTTTTTGATGTTGGAAGGTAGTCGAGGGGCGGTCTATTGGGATAAGTTGGAGATTTTTACGGGGGAGTAAATTAGATTTTGTTCGGTGTACGGTAAATGGCATACGGTACACGGTCTGGGCTACGAGAGATTTTATAATAAACACTATTTTTCAGGCACTACGGTGAAGATTGTGGGTGGTTCGGAAATTTCGCAACTCGGAGAGTTACGTTACTTGTCCAACTCAACTGTAACATAACTCTCTGAGTTGTGCCAACCGCATGGAGAGTTGTTAACCCACACTTTTTACCGTAGTGCCATTTTTCAGTCAAAACGTAGGACTTTTGGGTAGTGTTCAACCTTCAGCAACAGAACAACTAATACTTCGTATGAATGCTATCTTTAAAATCGAAGTTATGAAATTATCTCTTTTTTCTTTCTGCTCCATCTTTATTAGCTTATGTTTGATACTTACGGCTTGTCAAAATACTTCGTCAGATAAAACAACGGAAACGCAAAAAACTTCTCAAACTCCTGTAAAATCCAGCCCATTTACCTCTTTCGATGGAACCAAAATCGCCTTCACCGATGAAGGTACGGGACACCCCGTGGTGTTAATCCACGGATTTATGAATACCCGAAAAAATTGGGACAATACAGAGTTGAAAACCGAATTGCTCTACCAAGGGTTCCGAGTGATTGCGCTTGATTTACGGGGAAATGGAGATTCTGACCATCCCAAAACGGCGGACGCTTACGATGATAATGCGGAGGTTAAAGACGTAATGGGCTTAGTAGAATACCTGGAGTTAGAAAGCTATTCGGTGGTCGGTTATTCGCGTGGAGGCATCATCGCAGCAGAGTTATTGACGGAAGATACTCGAATCAACAAAGGCGTCATTGGCGGCATGGGCTTAGATTTTACGAATCCAAATTGGCCTAAGCGCATCGCTTTTGCGAAAGCCTTCGGCGGCGAAGAAGCACCGACTGCACTCACAGAAGGTGCGGTCAATTACGCAAAATCCAAAAATTTAGATTTAGAAATTTTGAGTTTACAGCAATATTTTCAACCTGCTCCTTCGGTAGAAGAGTTGCGCAAAATTAATATTCCCGTAATGGTCATTGCGGGTCATCAAGACCAAGAAAACGGCAAGGCGGGAGAATTGCACCAAGTGATTCCTAATAGTACGCTGTCGAGTGTACCCGGAACGCATAATACGGCTTATCGGAAACAAGCGTTTGGGAAGTCGGTTGCTCGCTTTTTGAGTAAAAAGTAAGTATTAAGACAGAAATAAAGAAACTTCTTTAGACAGGATTACAAGATTAACATGATTGTGATTATCAAAGATTGAATCTTGTTTATTCTGAAATCCTGTCAAAAAACATATACCGTTAATTTTGTCTGACCACTTAATTGCTTCCTTATTTGCCTAGCTAGCTACTAGTTTTATTCTTCCAATATCAGTTCAATCGCTTTTTCAAGTAGTTCATCTTTTCCATTTTTGATGCCCTCAACCGTTGGCTTCACTTCTATGTCTGGCACTATGCCCACTCTTTGCGTTTCTTCGCCATTTGGGTAATAAACGCCAATTCCAGAAATCATTGTTCGCAATCCTCCTGGTAGGAAAATTGTTGATACATTTCCGTCAGCACCCGCCGTTGTACTGCCTATGATGGTTGTATTATTGCCCGCTTTAAAGGCCATCGCCGTATATTCTGCTTGACTTTGCGATAGTTCATTTACTAGCACAATCAATTTACCTTTATAACTTTCTCTTTCATTAGGTATTTTCAACTCATTGGTAAACGTAAACTCACCTGGATTATCGGTACTTCCACTAGTGAATTTTACAAAAGCGGTTGGCGTAGATATAAAATAGGCGCCTAACTTAAACGGAACAAAAGTAGAGGGATAGTTGCGAATATCCATTATGATTCCCTTTGTTCCTTTGAATTTTTCTTTGATTTCTGGAATGTCTTCGTCTTTGATTGATTGCAAAGTGATGTATCCTATATTACCCTCCAATAGCTTATAGCATTTGTTATCGTTTCTTCTGTACCAACGATATATATTTAAACTGTCTCTAGGATAGAGCGTAAGTTGATTGTTCATTTGTTCACCATTTCGAACATAAGAAATGGTCACTTCTTTTTCGTTCGACCGTAAAATATCGGCAGAAATATCTCGAAGTCTCGTAGGTTCATTGGAGGCAGGATAATACTTAGATTGCTCGGTAACTATTTGTTCAATCGTTTTTCCATTTACTGTAGTTATCACATCTCCAATTGCTAAGCCTGTCTGCTGCTTTAGTTCAGGATTGTAAAAATCTGTCACAACTAACTGGTTTTCAATAAATCGAACATGAACAGGAGAAAAATAATTGCCCTTCCATGCCTCAATTTTATCTGCCCCTGCCCAAAGGTTAGCGTGGGTGTCTTGAATGTCCCCAATTAATTGTATGGCGGCGAACTCGTATTCTAGCTCATTTTTGGCGTTGAGAAACTTTGGGATGTATTCTTTCAGGGTTAAATCCCAATTTTTATCCATCAGATGCTTGTAAGGAAAAAAATACTGAATCATATTCCAATATCTGTACAAGGACAATAACCTAAACCCATCATCGGGAAATGACATTTTTGGGTAAGCATTTTCGTGCTTAAAATCAGGGTTGCCAACGTTAGGAGCCATTCCAATGTAGAAATGTTTCCCTTGATGCCTTTTTGCATAGACGGACCTCAGTCTTTCTTTCAGAACGGTAGATTGGTTCTCAACCCACTGCATATCGGGCTTTAAAAAAGCATCTTTATCGGTTGCTTGACATGTAGTACATTCTTTAAGTTTTCCCAACGAGTCTATCCAATCAACAAGCAACTTATCCCTCTCTTCTTCCTTACGGGGCTCAAGGTAACTGGGTAAAATTCTAAATAATTCGTAATCCCAATTATAGTTGCCAGTCCCGATTGCTGGATGATGGTATTTTAGAAATCCCCAAATCCTACCTAGTAATTCCAAATTTTCTAAAGTATTAGGGAACAACTCATTTATCTCAACGAGCGAACCTTTGTCAAATTCTTTGTCAAGCTGCGCCTTCAATACTTCCTGTTCTACTTCCTTCAAAGTTTGAATATTCTTACCATCAATGGTGACCACAAAATCATCAAACCAAGCTTGGCCTTTCCCTACTAATATTCCAGCCATAAAAATGTTCTCTGCTTCTTCTGGATAATTGAGCGTAATAGTATATTCTTGCCAATCTTTTGTCCCCGTCACGTTTTGACTTTGCATATTGTCAAATGCTAAAGGGGCTCCATTGCCGTCGATTCGCATTAGTAATCCAGCAAAACCGTTTTCAACATTTTCTATTTTCATAAATCCGCGAAGTTGAATAGTTTTACCTTTATAGTTGGCGGGAATTTTATAGGCGATACTGCCAAAAGAAATGCCAGCTTTATCGGATGTAATTTTTCCAGATTTTGTTCCCGCATGACCCATTTCTTCTATCGACAATTCGTAGTTACCCCATTTTATCCATCCACCAGATAATTGGTCTTCATTCCGCTGATTTTCGAATCCAAGATTGAATTTTTTACTATTTTGGGCATGACCACTGGAAAGCGTTATCATTAAAATTAGGGTGAGTAGCTGTTTCATTTTATTTTTTTTTAAGGCTCTTTGACACATTGCAAAAGTTCAACCCCTCTAGGGTTGTGGCTCCTTATATACTTCAATTCTCCGCATTTCATACGGAGTTATTCAAGTTAAACCAGCCCGACTGCGTCATGCGGGCGGGTCACTTCGTGATTTTCGAGTTTGCAATGTGTCAAAGAACTTTTCTTATAGTTTTTTACCATCCCTATGAAAGAAATGGCAAATATGGTTAGGCTTATGTGAGCATTTAAAATAGATGTGATTCAACACAGATTGGACAAAATTTAACTGATTTTCCACTCAAATAGCTGAAAAATCAGCTAATATTTATCGAATCGGTTAAATCAGTGTTTAATCAAACCCTAATTGTAAATTGCCCATTGTTAATTGACAACAATGGGTTGTTTATCAAACGGATTCAGCGCCGTTCCCTTAACCCTCGCCTCGGCCTCAATATAAAATTCGGAGTTGACGCCACGCGCTTTTTTAGCCAATTTTACCAAACCACTAAAGATAAAATTGCGGTCTTCTAAATCGTCCATTTCCGATTTGACCATGGCAAAAGGTAAAGTAAAATCTAGGGTAATGGCTTGTTCTTTGGGAATGGCAATTTCTCGTTCTAAGACTATTTCGCCCATCTTATATTCGTCGGTCAATTTTTCTTTTTTTCGACCTCTCGAAAATCGCTCGACCATCACTACTTTTATATAATCAACCGTTTGGTCGTTCATGGATAGAAAGCGAATTTTTCCTTGGACTTGTCCGTTCGATTCTGCGATTTCTTCGGGTAGCACCAATTCTAGTTTTACGCCTTCAATCCCCAACCATTTTTTGACTTTTTTGAACATGATAAATCAGTTTTGGACAAAAGATAGGACTAATTTACAGCCGACAAACAATTAATTCTATGAATGGTCCGAAGTAGTAGATGAATTGCTCAGGAAGCGACGGAGGAATTTTCTATTAGTAGCAGCCGCTCCAAATAATGAAAGTCGATGCCAAATTCCGTTTTTAAGCCGTTAATTTTTTGGACAATTGCTGGTTGGTCGATAGTCCCTTGGTGTTTTTGTCCCACAATCATTACATTCTTCCCCGTATGTTCCGTTGAAATAAATTCAAAAACCTTGGTTCTGTAGCCACTCCATTCTAATAATAAGGCCCGAATCGTGTCAGTGACCATTTCTGCTTGGCGTTCCAGTAGAATACCGTGGTCAATGACGGGCTGTAAATGTTGGCTGAACTGTATTTGCCGTCGAATCTGCTTGTGGCAACAGGGGGCGCAAATAATTAAATGGGCATTGGCTTGAATTCCTTTGTAAATAGCGTCGTCGGTGGCTGTATCGCAAGCGTGTAGTGCAATTAACATATCGGTGGGTGGTAAGTCGTAATCACTGATAAATCCTTCTTCAAAATGGAGTTTTTCAAAGCCTACTTTTTGGGCAATATTATTACATTTTTTGATTAAATCGGGTCGAATTTCTACACCTGTAACTAGGGCTTGTTTACGCAATTGATTGACCAAATAATCGTAGAGCGCAAAGGTTAAATAGCCTTTCCCTGCCCCCATATCGACCACTTTAATTATGTCTTTTGACAAAAGCCCCTTATTGTGCTTGACCAAGTTGGCGATGATTTCAACGAACTTGTTGATTTGTTTATACTTATCCCCTTTATCTTTTTGTATTTGTCCTCGCTGATTGAAAATACCCAATGCTTGTAAGTAGGAAGTGTGCCGGATGAGTCTATTTTTATCTTTGTCGTGGTTTCTAGTCGGTAGGGTAGTAAAGGTTGGTTTTTGAACCCGTAGGGTCGTTTTTCCCTTTTTGTTAGTGGTTAATATTTCGTCTTTTTCGATAGTGAAAAGGGTAGCGGACAGAAACGTTTGTTCCAAGAATTGACTAATCGCTTCGATGCCCTCGTCTAAGGAAAAGTTTTGGGTAATATCTCTAGTTGCTTCTCTTAGGGTAAACGATAAAGCATCCCCTTTTTTTAATGCGACGTATTTGACCAGTACTTTTTTTAGGTTTTGCTGTTTACTGCTCGGCTTACCGAGGGTTAAGCGAACGAAATCGTTGGCGACTAAGCTATTTTTTAAGGATAATAGAAAAGTATCTTTTGGAAGCATAGAGGAACGAATATTGGATGATTTACGGTGCAAAATTAGGATTAAATTGGCGTTTATTAAAACGGAGTTGTTGACACTTGTTTTTCGCACAGGATTAGACGTTGGTATTTTGAGTTATTTCGGTCGATGCCACTGCCAATTACTACTGAATTTGATAACACGGAATTTAGGGAACACGGAACTGGATGTTGACGATTGGTTGGTGTGCGCTTCATCTGCTTTTTGCTGCTGCTAACGCTTTTCTTTGGACAACGGATACTTTGTTGGGTGTTGACTTGGACAACGGATTTAGATGTTGACGTTGATTTTGTTTTTATCTAGGCTGACTGCTACTGCCACTGCTACTACCAACTCCCACTTTCCTTACACTAAAAAAATTATATCCAAAAAAACTTTTGGGACCGCCGAAAGTTGGTACAGAATTTGACTATTCTATAAACAATTGCATAACCCTCGCATTTTCTACCACCGATTTCCCCCTACTTATTTCCCCCTCGGATTTTACCAATCATTATTAAAGCCCTCATTTAAATTATCCCTCGCTTTATCTTAACAAGGTAATTACATTGATTCTGTTTCTAAGGATGTCTCGTTAGTGAACTACTTGATAGTTAACGCCTTGTGAAATTGGCATGTACTCAAACAGATAAACAAAAGGGAAATTAAATGGCTACTTCTAACAAAAAAAACGTACTAGACCTACGAATCATAGGACTATTTAGTCTATTTTTCTGGTGTGGTTTTACACCAGATTTTAATCAAAACCAAAACCCGAATACGAACTTTGCAATTGAGACAACCGACCACATTATTGTGGTCAAAAACAACACCGTTACCTTCGACTATCTTGAGCAAGCTGATACCGAAGGTCCCGTACAAATTCGAGTAATTGAAACACCTAAATTTGGAGAGGTGAAGCTAAACGAAGACCATTCTTTTGGCTATACACCTACTCCGAATTTATGTGCAGAAGAAGACACCTTTACTTACCTGTTGACGATGGGTGCCTCAACTATCCAAGTGGTCGTTTCAATTGAGATTCTTTGTGAATCCCTCACCATTTTTAACGGTATCGCTACTGAAAAGGAAGACAAAAAGCTATCTGTGTTCAAAATTATGGGCGTTGAAAACTTTCCTAACAATGCGTTGCACATTTTTGACAGCGAAGGAAAAGAAATTTACGAAGCGGAAGGCTACAAAAATGACTGGGAAGGCAACGTGGAGGAGAGTGAGCATTTAGTAGAAGAAAATCTCTATTACTATGTTTTCAACGACGGACAAGGGAATTACTATTCTGGCTATTTGATGCGTCACTGAGAAGAACAAATGCCCAATTTCTACGGGCTAAAGAATATTTCAAGTATGCGAGACAACATACTTCCAGCTAAAAGGTAACTTGTTTCAACCTTAAAAGAAGGGGTCTTCGGACTTCGTTCTTGTATTTAACAAATTGAATGAGATAAACTTGGAGCCAAGGCGTGAAGCCTTGGCTTTCTTTGTTTGGGGAATATGCGCTATTTTCTATCTTTGGGTTCTTTCTTCTTTTGTTATCAATGTAGAAATAATAAAACATGGAAACGCTACTTTATAGAAAAGACGGGGAAATTGCCCGTATTATTATGAATCGACCCGACCGACTCAATGCTTACAATTCGGTGATGCTGAGAGAAATGAAAACTTTGTTAGAGGAAATTACCGCCGATGATTCCATCAAAGTAGTAATTCTATCGGGAGCAGGAAGGGCTTTTTCGGCGGGTGTAGATTTGAAGGTAACGGATGCTGAAGGGTTTCAAAAAGAGAGTTTTTTTATGGAAGTAGGGGATAAGGTGATGAGCCTATTTGTCAATATGCCTAAAGTGACGATTGCGCAGGTACACGGCTATTGTTTTACGGGAGCTTTGGAAATGATGTTGTTCACCGATTTAGTTTTCTGTACCGAAGACACTCAGTTTGGAGACACGCACGCAAAGTGGAGTTTGATTCCACGTTGGGGAATGTCGCAACGCCTATCCCGTCGAGTGGGATTGGTCAAGGCTAAGGAATTGACTTTTCGAGCCATGCGCATCAATGGAGTGGAAGCCGAGCGAATCGGACTAGTGAATCGAGCTTTTAAAGCGGAAGAGCTAGAAGCCGAGGTGAATAAAATTGTGGCCGAAATCACGGGGAATAGCTTTGAAGCCATTAAGGCCATTAAGAAGTTATATGACGACGGTTATGCCACTACGCTGAAAGAAGGTCTGGCTATCGAAATGGCGGCGGATACCAAATTATCGAACACGGACGAACAGCTCGGTCAGTTTGCGCAAAAGAAATTTAGAAACTAAGAAAAAAGCAGCATTGAAAATGCAAAATTCCTGTTTAAAACGGATTGCGTAGTTCTAATCATAGCTTAATAGGAACACGGATTTAACGGGTTAGAGGGATTACAACAGATTTTTGAATCAATTTTACTTCGAAAATTAGCGTTTAAAGAGAAATCCATTCCAATCCGTTTTATCCGTTAAATCCGTGTTCCCATTGAACCTGGCTACGCTAAATGGTATCAGCCATTTTTAATCCGAATAATCCTACCATTCGCTTCATCCGTTAAAATATACAACGCTCCCTCAGGACTTTGAACGGCCTTTCGAACCCTGTCCCGTTCGTTGACAAATAGTTCTTCTACACTTTTAATTTCGCCACTTTCCATAACAAATCGCCACAGATTTCCTCTTGATAAACCGGGTACAATTAAGTTGTTACGCCACGAAGGAAATTCACTACCCGTGTAAAAGGTTAGTCCCGTTGGAGCAATGGTTTTATACCAAGACCACATCGGAACGGTTAATTCTCGGTCTAGTTTTGGCGGTTCGTAGCCACCTCGGTACTTTCCTGTACTCAATAATGGCCAGCCGAAGTTGGCACCCGATTCCAATTGGTTTAACTCGTCGCCTTGGATGGTGCCGTGTTCGGTGAACCAGATATTGCCCGTTTCGGGATGTTTGGCTAATCCCTGCGAGTTTCGGCTACCGACTGCGTAGAGTCCGGGAACGGCATCGGGGCCAAAGTCGGGATTGTCTTCGGGAATACTGCCGTCAGGATTCAGTCGGAAAATCTTTCCTCTTGGGTCGCTATAATTTTGGGCAATGGGCATGTCCTTGGGTTGTAGTCCATCTCCAAATAGCCGTTCGCCCGTTGTTAGATATAGTTTCCCGTCGTCGCCAAATAGCAGGGCACCGCCAAAATGAAACAAACCGTCGGCGTAGGGTAGGGCGGTTAGCAAGGGTTGAATATCCGTTAACTGGTCGTTTTGCAACTTGGCCCTGATGAATTTAGAAGCGTATTTTTTGTCCTTTTCGGCGGCGTAAGAAATATAAATCCATTGATTGTCTCGAAAATTTGGGTCTAACACTACGTCTAAAATGCCGCCATTGTACCGCCCCTTGAATCCTTTAGTCCCATTAGGATAAGTCCCCATGGGATAGTTATCCGCAAATACAACTAAGCTATCCAATAAGTCATCGGGAAAACCACTAATCACCGTTTTTTCTTTAGTCAGCAAATTGACTCGTAGTAAATCGCCGTCTTTCTCGGTGACTAACGCCTCGTTTTCCGAAAGGAAAGCCATACTCCAAGGGCGACGAAGGCCATCTAGGACGACTTCTTTGGTCGGGTGGATAGTGGCGGATTTTACGGCTTGCTCCATTGTATTTTTTTCTGATTGACAGGTGAAAAAGGCGATAGCCATTAGAATATTTAGCCCAATTATTTTTGTTAGGTTTGACATTTTTGTAGAGGTTGATAGGTTTAAAGGTTGATAGGTTTAAAGGTTGATAGGTTTAAAGGTTGATAGGTTTAAAGGTTGATAGGTTTAAAGGTTGATAGGTTTAAAGGTTGATA
>JBCCQK010000054.1:0-25441 GCA_039024375.1 Bacteroidota bacterium | reverse complement strand
GTATCCAATCCATAATTGATTTCAGTGGAGCGTACAAAGAAAAAGTTGTTTTATACCACCCCGAAAAAGCCAGAAAAGTGTTTCTAGTAGGCTTAGGAGAAGCAAAAGATACGGCGAAATGCTCCGACGCTTTCCGTAGTCTCGCTTTTCATCATCAAAAAAATTGGGCTAAAAATAGCTATATAGACCTATCGAACTTACCTGTCGAGATGGCTTACCACACTACTTTGGGTTGCCAATTATCGACTTACGAAATGGGCGCTTTTCAAGCGGAGAAAAAAAAGGAGCTTACTCTAAAAAAGGGGACGATTACTTTAGTGAGTAACCACAAAAAAACAAAACAATGGGCCAACGAAGGGCAACTCACCGCTACCACCCAAATCGAAATGATACGTTTGGTCAATAGTCCCGCCAACGAAAAAACACCTCGATTCATCGCTAACTACGCCGTACAATCGGGTAAGAAGCACGGTTTTGACGTCGAAGTACTGGGCGAAAAGGAGCTAAAAAAGGAAGGCCTCCATACCGTCTTAGCCGTTGGTCAAGGCAGTCGTTACGAGTCGGTAATGATAAAAATGGAGTATCTACCCAAAAATAGTTCTTCTAAAAGACCTAAGTTGGGTTTAGTCGGCAAAGGCGTTACCTTCGATACGGGCGGTTTATCCATCAAAGGGGCCATGAACATGCACTACATGAAGAGTGATATGGGGGGCGCAGCGGCCGTGCTAGGAGCGATTGAATTAGCGGCCAAATTGCAATTGGATATTCACGTGGTTGGCTTGATTCCTTCCGTCGAAAATGCGGTAGATGCCAACAGCGTCAAGCCTGGAGATGTCATTAACTCCTACTCTGGAAAAACCATCGAAATCATTGATACCGACGCCGAAGGTCGCTTAATTTTGGCCGATGGACTCGCTTATATTCAAAAAAGTTACCAACCCGAAACCGTTATCAATGCGGCCACTTTAACGGGTAGTACCGTTCGGACTTTAGGTTACGCAGCGGGGGGCTTGTTTACCCAAAATGATACCCTCGCCAAAGAACTAACCACCGTCGGCCACGAAACCCACGAACGTTTATGGCCTCTACCACTTTGGGACGATTACGCTCCAGATATTGCTTCCGACATTGCAGATGTTCGCAATTTTAGTGGCAAAATGGTTGCGGGTGCCATCGCGGCGGGTAAGTTCCTAGAATTTTTTATCAAAGACCATCCTCGCTGGGCGCACTTAGACATCGCAGGCGTCGCTTTTGGCGATTCGGAATATTCGAAGATGAAGGGGGCGACGGGGTTTGGGGTGCGGTTGTTGGTTGCTTATATGAAATCGTTGCTGGATACTGGATGCTAGATGCTGGATACTGGATGCTAGATGCTGGATACTGGATACTGGATACTGGAAGATGAACTACTTTGGACTTTGGTGGCCACTTTCTACCATTTTTAGGAAGTTATTAATCTTCTTTCCCAAAAGGGTTAATTTATTATGGATTCTGGTAACCGTTTCTTTATCACTAAACGATTTAGTTTTGTAAATCGTCTCTAGGTGGTCGATGGTTTCATCATTTGAAGCAAGCGCATATATGATGAACCTTATGTAATCTTGTTTATACCTTCGTCTTCCATAAACTTCAACAATATTGGACTTAACCGACTTAGAAGACCTTCTTATTTGACTGCCTTCTTCGTACAACTCAAACTTTGGAAGTTTCATTGACAACTCGTGGATTTCAACAACTAGTTCATCCGCCAACTGCCAAATTTGTAGTTTTTTGTAACTCATAGTACATTGTTTTAGTCTAATGTACCTGATTCCTAATCTCTATCAAAATAATTACTAGTAAAATCTGATTTATCTTAACAAGTTTTCGTTTTGTAGTAACTAGAAACCAGTATCCAGTATCCAGTATCTAGTATCTAGACCGGTGGCGCCTCTGGCGGCAAACTCGCATGAAAGCCCCTCGCAATTCTCTCCGTATAAGCATCCAATAACTCCCGTACTTTTTCTTGCGAGTCCTTCGTTTTGACAATCAGTCCGATGTGCCAAGGCTTTTGCATACGCCAGCAAATTTCGGCGTCGGTAAACGAACTCGTGTCGGGATGCTCGTAGCGGCTTAAAGACACGACAATGCCCGCAGGATTTTTTTGAATTTTAGGCAATTGGTAGCCTGTATCCTGTGCTTTAGCGATTTCCAATTTGGCCCATTCGGCCCATAGATTGATGCCCGAAGACGCCTCGACCATTTCGGCAATATTGGCCCCACCCACTCTGGAAGCCGTTTCCAAAAAATAGTACTGACCATCCTCTTTACCTTTAATAAATTCGGTGTGACAAGCGGAGTAGTTCATATGAAAAGCCTTCATCAATGCTTTGTTGGCTTTTAAAAGCGCTTTATCGTCGGGTGAACCAAATTTGACCGTTTGGGAACGGAAAATACCACCGCCTTGGGCTACTTCCATCGGTGTATCCAGATACTGACTCACTCGAGCGAATACCACTTTCTTATCCACACACAAACTATCGACGTGATAGACATCTCCTGGCGCAAAGCGTTCTAACAAATAATTGTGCCGTTGGTCCCCCAACTCTTCCAAATGTTGCCACAATTCGGCGGCCGTATGTAACTTTTTAACCCCCATTGCCGAAGCGGCCGAACGGGGCTTAATGACCCAAGGCGCAGGAACGGTCAACGTAAAGTGCCGCACCTCGTCATCGTTGAACAGCGGCGTAAAATCGGGCACTAAAATACCTTCTTCTTTCGCTTTGATGCGCATGGCTAATTTGTCCCGAAAGTAACGAGAAGTGGTCTCCCCCATGCCCGGCACTCTAAAATGCTCCCGTAAATGCGCCACTTTTTCCACATCAAAATCATCCAAGGCCACAAAAACGTGAAACTTAATTGTGCGTAATTTAAAGCCCAAACCCGCTCGAACGTGCGCCATATTCCACTTCCCCGTTTCGTCTTCGTCCATATAAAACGTTTCGGTGATGGACTCCCAAGGCCACGCTTCGTCTTTCAAATTACTGGACGTTAGTAAATAAACGTTGTGCCCTTCAGATTTTACGGTTCGGATGAACTCGCTCCCTTTGAAATAGCGAGAAATACAGACAATGTTTAATGGTGTTGACATATCTTATTAATTGAGAATATTTTTTTATTTGAGTATGGATTCTGGTTGCTGGTTGCTGGATTCTGGTTGCTAGATTAGACGTTTACTGGAATGGCCACTAGTCACTAATAACTAGTCACTAATTACCAGTCACTAATAACTAACTCACTTTTCAAAAAAAGCGACACTCGCCCCGACCCAATCTTTATCTTTATTATACTTGACACCAACCATTTTCCCCTTGGTTAGCCTGGCTAAATTGTTGATAATCGTCGCTTTTGGGGCGTCTTTTTCCCACAGCATTAGCATCCGAATTTCACATTTGACCAATTCTCCATTAGCGGCTTTTAGTACGGGTTCGTATTGCACTTTTTTCTGTAAAATGAAATGCTGCTTTTCGGAAATAGCGTCCAACATGTCAGCATTGATGTCTATTTCTACGCCAGAACCCGCAAAGGAAAAAAGTGGTTTTAACACATAGTTTTCTAAGTCGGCTGGGTACTCCTCCAATTGGTCAAGATAAAAACATTCGGGAACGTATTCGTTTTTCAATAAAGGCATGATGTACTTGCTGATGCGGTAGAACCAATTGGGATGCCCCATCCACTCAACATCGACTTCATCCGAAAAGTTGAACTCCCGCTGGAGGTCTTTTCGTTGTACCAATTCGTCAAAAATAACCCGATTAAAAATTTTATAAACGGGTACTTCCGCTCCCGAATCGTCCAAATAAAACAGTTTTTTACCCCGTTTTTTCAGTTTAGAAACACACAATATTTTAATCCCCAAACAATTTTCCGCACAAAGAAAATCAATGTACGTTGCCTGCTTTTCGGATTCAATTTCCAGTAGTACAATATTTTTCGGGTCGGTGTCGCCCACAATGGCTTTTTTCAACAAAGCCAAATAACTTTCTGACTCTAGACCGTTGAAATAGGAGGTACAATCGCTGGGAATGTCAAAATGTTCCTTAAACTTTCTAGCCAGTAAATCTTGAAAAAAATAGAGCGAAGGAAAACCCTGTGCTTCGATGAGTTGAGGAATGAGGTCACCATTTTCGTCTCTGCAAATTCCAAAATCCATTTGCAAAAAAAGCGTATGGTCGTCCTCATTGGGCACGTCAATATCTTCTCCTTCCAAAGCGCCTTGCGACCATTCTTTGAATTTCGGATGGTAAATGGTTTCGCTAATGGCTTCACAAGCAGCTACCAGGCGTTTTTTCAAAGCATTAGGAACAAAAATCGGTGTTTCCGCAATTCTAAATGGAGGTGCATAGCCGTAAGTAGCGGCAATCGAGGCCTTAAATGCTTCGTATTGCTCGATGGTAAATGCTTGATTATAGCTGGTTCGTTTGGTAGGAATCATAGGTCTTTTACAAATGATGGGTGATAGGTGATGAATGATGAGTGATAGATGACGAATGATAATTGATGAGTATGGGTAGGATAAAACGGGTACCGCTTATCATCCATCACTTATCATTCATCATTTATGGAACCATAGTTGGTTGTAAGTTTCTAATAGCGTGTTCAATAAAATTGGGTAAAATGGCCGCTTGTGTGGCGGCAATCGTCTCTGGCTTCGGCAATAGTTTCATCATCTGATTGTACTTGCGTTGTCCAAAAGTTGTAATGATTTTCTGCTGATTTTCGGGTACTTCCAAATGCGCAATCATGCCTTCGGCGTCCGCTTCGGGGTGAAACTGCGTACCGACGAACTCCTCCGAAAATCGAACGGCCATTATGGCCCGTTCGTAGGCTACGTGGTCTCTAATTTTTTCCAAGGCCAGAATCTGGGCGCCCCATTTTTTAAACACTCGCAGATTAGGTTGAATTAATTGCCAATCTCGACTATCAATCGCATAGAATTTATCTTTCAATTTGTTCAATGCTCGGTCTATCTTACCCGCTTTAGTTTTATGGACGGGTAGTACACCGAAAGAAGTCGCATGCCGCTTGGTTATCTCCCCTAATTGGAAATGATTACACACCAATTGGAAGGAGTGACAAATGAAGAAAGCGTATTTTTTATCGGCTTCGTCGGCTCGTTTATTGTGTTCCCAAAGACGGTCAATTAAATCCGTAAATTTCACTTCCCATACACCGTTTCCTACTAATGGATTACCCGGACCTCCACTGGAAATGTACATATCGTACGACAAGTCAGGCACTTCATTCTCTACTCGAACGTCGTACACTTTATAATCTATCTCCATTGCGTACCGTTCCACAATCGAACAAATGCACCGCAACCCTTGATTGGGGTGTCCGTTGTTCATATCTAGGACGGCTAATTTTAGCTTTTTTTTCATGCTATATGTTGTTGGGTATATAATTTGTGTAGGGAAGTACTTAGAAAGAGGAGTTGCGTTACCAACTCCTATATTATTTTGAATTGGACAAGATTGTGGTTTGAAAAGAAGAAATAAGTTGAAATAAGGGAAATACAGTAGAAATATTTCTACCTATTTATCTATTTCAACTTATTTCTAACAAACAAAAAATCGCAATTTCATACAATTTTGAGTGTAAATGCTTATTCAAAAAAAGTAAAAAATAAAATTATTTTTCCAAAATTTTAACTTCTTGACTGTCAGTACTTTTAGATTTTGAATTTGTAATTTTAAATTTTACATTTTCCTCAAACCTTCGTTTTGCTCTTAAAATTATCACTAATCACTGAACCCCAAGTCAAGTTCATTTTCCCTTTCTTATACGTCTTCGCTTTCGCAATCGCCATATTCGCCGCATTTTCTACAATCCACTCAAAGTTGTCGGGACCAACGGAGTTAATGTCCGCATCGGGAGCAGGATTACAAAAATCAATGGCGTAAGGCACTCCATCTCTGACGGCGAATTCTACCGTATTAAAATCGTAGCCCAATGCTTTGTTCAATTTGATGGTCAGTTGCTCTACCTTTTTGAGCAATTTCTTATCAATTTCGGGACCATCCAACACGTAACGCAAATGGTGTGGATTGCGCGGTTCGTACTGCATAATGTGTACCGTGTCCGTTCCCAAGCAGTAGCAGCGAAAGTAGGTATCAAACACAATTTCTTCCTGCAACATCATGACCAATTGTCCTGTCTCGCCGTATTTGGCCCACAAATCTTGCGGGTCCGTTATCTTATAAACGCTTTTCCAACCGCCACCGTCGTGTGGCTTCATATAAGCGGGAAAGCCAATGTAGTCAAAAATTTCTTCCCAATTTAACGGGTAAGCTAAATTTCGGAAAGATTGGTCGCTGGTATCATCGGGTCTAGCATTAGACGGCAATAGTACCGTTTTGGGAACGGGAACGCCTATTTTTTCCGCCAAACAGTTATTAAAAAACTTCTCGTCGGCGCTCCACCAAAAGGGGTTATTGATGACCGCCGTTCCTGTCAGCGCCGCATTTTTCAAATAGGCACGATAAAAAGGAACGTCCTGCGAAATACGGTCGATGATGACGGCGTATTCCGTTGGGTCATTTTGTTGTACTTTATCAATGCTAACGGCTTCGGCTTTAATGCCACGAGCTTTTTTGGAGTTGACTCGGTCGATAAACGCCCAAGGAAACGTATCTTCTTGTCCGAATAGGATGCCAATTTTTTTCATAGGGAATGGTTTTATTTTATGATGATTAGATGTTGAAAACAGAAGTCAGAAGTCAGACCGCTACGCTGCCAGAAGTCAGACCACTTTGTTGTCAACGCTATAAATCTGACTTCTGACAGTCCGCAAGGACGGTCTGACTTCTGACAATGAAATGGTCTGACCTCTCAAACTACTGATAGATAAGCGATAAATAATGCGGAAACATCTGCTTCCACAGTGGCCAATCGTGTTTGGCCCATCGTCGAAGGTCGTACCAATGGGGTATATTTTTGTGGTTGAGCAAAGCGGACATATCTTGGTTGGCCTTTAGGCAAATGTCCCATTCACCGACGCCCAGAACAATCCGCATTTTCCACAAATCGGGATGATTATTATTGGGCATATAGTCCATTGGGCTGGTGAAATAGACGTTATTATCGTAGTAGCCATCGAGAAAAGACCTCGTATCGTAGGCGCCGCTCATAGAAAATAGGTGACTCACTCGGTCGGGGTGACGAAAGGCAAAATTGGTGGCGTGAAAGCCGCCAAAACTGGCCCCCGCAACCGCTACTTTGTGGTAACCGTGATTGTCTCGAATGGGATTTAGAATTTCTTCCATAATCATCCTATCGTAGCCCAAATGAGTTTTAACTCGGTCGGCGGGATGAATATGTCGGTTATACCAACTGTAGGCGTCGATGCTATCGGGGCAATAAATTTTAACCAAGCCTTCGTCCAAAAACCAACGAGCAGCGTCAATCAGTCCAAAATCTTTGGCTTCGTGGTGGCGACCTTTAGTTGATGGAAAAATGACGACGGGGTGGCCCGCATGGCCAAAAACGAGGGTTTCGATTTCTCTTCCAATATTATGGGAATACCATTTTACGTATTCTTCTTTCAAGGGCTTCAATTTTTATATTGGTTAGGTAATGTATCACATTGAATCGCTCTATCACTATCGGATTTTTTTGACCCGACTTAAGACTACCTTTTTGCAAAAGGTCACAATTTTTTTAAGGAGTATGGTAAAATCTACTGATGATTTCCGTACCTTCCCCAAAAAAAATGCAAAAATAGCTAATTTATATGAAGCAGTTAACCAATCTAGGCTGGATAAGCCTTTTATTTATGGGCTTTTTAGCCTGTTCTTCCGAAAAAGTGGCCAACGAAGCCAATTCATCCGCAATGACCGAAGAATCTACGCCAAAATTGAAAGCCCTCATCATCGATGGAGAAAATAATCACGGGATTTTTCCATTGACTACGATGTTAATGAGTGATTTTTTAAAAGAAACGGGCTTGTTCACCGTAGATTATGCCCGAACAGCCTACACGTGGCAAGGACCACATTACGACCAAGAGGCCATTGGGGTAAAAGTAGAGAATGCCTCACTATTAATTGAGAAATATCCTTTACCCAACGGTCAAAAAACAACGCCCGTTAAAGAACCCAAACCCGACCCTAATTTTAGTCCCAACTTTTCGGACTATGATGTAGTGATTTCCAATATGGGATGGAAGGCTTCTACTTGGCCCGAAGCGACTAAGACCAATTTTGTAGAATATATGAAAAACGGTGGTGGCTTAGTGCTTGTTCACGCCGCTAACAACTCCTACGGGGATTGGGACGAGTATAATAAAATGATTGGTCTCGGTGGCTGGGGCGGCCGCAACGTAGAAACTGGCCCCTACGTCTATTACAATGATGCGGGAGAGCGCATTGACGACCCTTCCGAGGGGGCCTGCGGTTCGCACGGTCCACAGCACGAATACGTTCTAACCACCCGTAGCCCCGAACATCCGATTATGAAAGGTTTGCCCACGGAGTGGCTACACGTTAAAGACGAACTGTACGACCGATTAAGGGGCCCCGCCGAAAATATGACGGTATTGGCAACGGCTTATTCTGACGTTGAAAAGAATGGGCCGCCTTGGAACGACAAAGTGAACGGAACGGGTCGCCACGAACCCATGTTGATGGCCATCAACTACGGCGAAGGAAGAGTATTTCACTCGGCGATGGGCCACATGGGAACTTCGATGGAATGCGTCGGCTTTATGACCACTTTTCAACGGGGGGCGGAATGGGCTGCTTCGGGTAAAGTGACGCAAGCAGTACCAGATGATTTTCCGACGAAAGAAAATACGTCGAGTCGAAAATGGGCCAATCGGAAGGAGTTGTGAGATAAATATGGCAATTGAAAAAAGACACATGAGCAAACTCAAGGAACTCAAACAGTTCTTGCTTCAAAATGGTCATTGCTATGTACCTAATACAAAAGACTACGCCGAACTGTACGAGTGGACGCTACATCTTAGGCAATCTCGCCCTAGATTATCCGAGGCATTGGTAGCGGAATTAGAAGCGTTGAATTTTGATTGGCGAATGTACGGTTCTAAAGATATGAAGTGGCTGAGTCAATACTACGAATTAAAAAACTTTAAAGCGCAAAATGGTCATATCAACGTACCTAGAAACTATGAAGGTAGCAGACAACTGGCTAACTGGGCGCGTTATCAAAGAGACTGTGAAACAAAAATGCCCGCCTATCGAAAAAAGTTGCTCAATGAAATTGGTTTTCTATGGAAAAGAGATATCGAACGATTGAAAGAACAGGAGTGGGAAGAAAAATTTGAGGAACTGAAAAAGTTTAAACAAAAATACGGTCATTGTCGAGTCACTGCTCAAAAAAGCTCAGTTAGCTTATCAAGTTGGGTTCAACGAATTCGTCATCATAAATTACAGGTCTCTCCACAGCAAATAGAGCGCTTGAAAGCTATCGAATTTATGTGGGCAGAGGATATGATAAAGTTCAAAGAAGCGAATTGGCAAGAGAAGTATCAAGAACTATGTCAGTTCAAAAAAATATACGGACATTGTAGAATTGGAGGGCAAAGTAACGAATACGACGAACTGAAAGGTTGGGTGAGTCGTCAGCGGAGTATATTCGATAAATTACCTGTGGAAAAAAAAACACTACTGAATCAAATAGGATTAGAAACTTCAGAGGCGATAAGAAAAAAGCATGAAAAAAGTTGGATGGACAAATATCATCAACTAAAGACGTATCATACACTCCATGGACACTGTAAAGTGCCTGCAAAGTATGCAGAAAACCCTTCTTTGGGGCTTTGGGTAAGAAATCAATACAAACGTCCTCATCAACTAAATGCTACTCAAAAAAAATTATTAGATGAACTAGATTTTCATTGGGATGGTATCAAGAAAACAAAGCAGAAATGGCAGGAAAGGATGCTTCGGCTAAAACAATTCAAGCAAAAATACGGTCATTGCAAAGTCCCGCAAAGATGGCCAGAAGATAGAGAATTGGGAAGATGGGTACAATATTGTAAAGAGCATCGACATACACGCTTACCAGCGTCACTTATTAAACAATTGGATGAAATTGGTTTTGAGTGGAAAGAAGATAGAGATAAAGAAAGAGAAGCAAAATGGCTTCGACAATACCAGCAATTAGTAGAATTTAAACAACAACATGGGCATACTAAGCCACCTCATAAACATCAACTTTACCAGTGGACGGCGAATCAGAGAAACGCTCGCTACTCACTACCTGCCAATAGACGAAAATTGTTAGATGACATCAATTTTACGTGGAAAGTTTCATCTAACAGAAGTCAAGAACAATTAGAGAAAAACTGGCTTAAAAACTACGAATCACTGATGCAATTCAAGCAAAAGAATAGTCATTTAAACCCAAAGGAAAAAGGAGAAAATCGGAGACTTGCTTTATGGCTATTTAATCAAAAAAAGAAGTTCTATAATAAAATGTTACCACAAGAATACGCTACATTACTTGAACAAATAGGCGTAGAGTGGAATTATCGCCCTCACGCTTAGAAACTTGATTAGCGATAAGGAGATACTTCTTAATACTTTCAACTAATGCTTCCGAAATGTCACCAGCAACCCTCGTCCAAACCCAATTAGAAACGTATAATGACAGAGATTTAGCAGGCTTTGCCGCCACCTATCACGATAACGTAGCCCTCTATAATTTTGGAGAAGACCTCCCTTTTTTGACTGGAATAATGGCTTTGAAATCCGTTTACGGAAAGATTTTTGATAATTCGCCTAACTTACATTCCAAACTCCTCCAGCGCATCGTTTTTGATAATAAGGCAATTGACCACGAACTTATTACGGGCCGTTTGGGCGTAGCGTCAATGGAATTGGTGGCGATTTATGAAGTAGAAGAAGGGTTGATTCGGAAGGTGACTTTTTTACGGAAGTAAAGAGGCTATCCTAAAGAAGAAGTAAAACTATTTGGAAATATGCTTAAAAAAACATATATTTAGCTGTTTAGTGATTGCTCAAACAGCTAAATGTATGTTTCAAACAATACATTTAGCTGTTTGAGCCTAATTTTCGACATGATTTGATGAATCAAGGACAAATATTAGTAAGCAGGTCAGAAGAAAAAAAACGACTGCGATTAGCGCTGAATTCTAATAAACCCGAGCTAATCGCACTGACTGGGCGTAGGCGGGTAGGAAAAACTTTTTTGATACGAAAAGCTTTCGAACGTCATATTCGATTGGAAATTACGGGCTTACAGAACGATAACCAGCAAGCACAACTTCGCAACTTCTTTCTCAGTATGCGGGCTTATGGAATGCCAACAGAAAAGAGCGAACAGTCTGATAACTGGCTAGATGCTTTTTATTTGTTGACGCAGCAGTTAGAAAAGCTGAACCTTCAAGAAAAGTACGTGGTCTTCTTGGATGAACTGCCTTGGATGGCGGGTAAGCGTTCTGATTTCATTGATGGGTTTAGTTATTTTTGGAACAGTTGGGCTTCCAAACGATACATTGTTGTGGTCATTTGTGGTTCGGCCACCTCTTGGATGATTGAAAAAATTATCAATGATAAAGGTGGGTTACACAATAGAATTACAGACATCATACATCTCCACCCGTTTACTTTGAAGGAAACGGAGGAATATTTAAATGCCAAAAATATACACTATCCTCGCTATCAGATACTCCTACTCTATATGGCTTTGGGAGGTATCCCGATGTATCTTGATTTCGTTCGAAAAGACCTAACCGTAGTTCAGAATATTAATTATCTATGTTTTCAAGAAGCTGGATTTCTGTACGATGAATTTAACCGACTTTTTCCTGCCTTATTTGAACGTCACGAGCGGCATACTGCAATTGTAGAAGCTTTGGCCGCCAAACAGCGAGGACTTACTCGGCAGGAGATTGTTAAGATGACCAAACTACCTAATGGTGGGAGTTTATCAAAAACATTAAAGGAATTACAGCAATCCGATTTTGTAAAAACGTTCAGTAGTCTTGGTAAGAAAAAGAAAGATACCCTATACCGATTGACCGACGCCTATTGCTTGTTCTACTTACACCAAATTGAACCCAATAAAGAAAGTCAGACCTTAGATTTTGAACAACTATTCTTGACCGCAGCGTTCAAAAGCTGGAGCGGTTACGCTTACGAAAATGTTTGTTTTGCCCACATCGCCCAAATCAAAAAGCAATTGGGAATTAGTGGTATTTTGACTAAAATTTTTAGCTACTTTGCCAAGCCTAAAGATGGTATTTCGGGTACTCAAATTGACTTATTGATTGACAGAATTGACCACGCCATTCATATTTGTGAAGTGAAATTTTCGTCCACCGATTTGATTATTGATAAAAAAATGGCGGAGAATATTCGACAAAAACACACCATTTTCAGATACCACAGCAAAAGTAAAAAACACTTATTTACTACTTTTATCACCACTTTTGGGTTAGTAGAAAATAGCTGGGCGAAGGGAATGGTTGACCAAAGTCTGACGATGGATGATTTGTTTGTTTAGGAGTCATAAAATTTCTCTAAGGTTGAGACCAATTAGGTTTTCAAAGAAAATCTAATTGGTCTCAACCTTAAACAACCATCTTTACTCACTAGCCTTCTTCCCCTCCGAACTCGTAACTGGAGCAGCACAGCCCTCAATATGCGCCCGAAAAGTAGCTCCCGCTTTGACAGAAAAGCCCGCTTTCATCGTAATCGACGTACCCGCTTTAAACGTGACGTTTTGCCCCGATTCGATGGTAACCACGCTCGTAGTTGTTTCAATCGTTTGACAAGCCGTAACGTCTTGCTGCACTTCACCGACGCCCGCAATCGAAATATTATTACACGGGTCATTAACGGGATTGTCCAAACAATTAATCGTAGCCATCGGTGGTTCGGGGCAAGTAACGGTTAGGTCGAAAGTCCCCGTTAGGCCGCCAATAGAACTGGCGCCGACGTAAAGGTAGTAGGTCGTACTAGCCATCGTTTGAAAATTAGTTATCATTTCCGCAGCGTTAGTTCCCTCCACATCCGTGTTGCTAACACAAGTTAAGCTGTTGCAGTTTGCGCCGCTCCACAATTGAATTTCGGCGTCCCATTCGTTAGGATTCACGGTTACGTTTAATAAGCCGCCCGAACCCGTCAACTGGTACCAAACACCCGCACCGACAGGGTTGCTATTACAAGTTGTTGCCCCTGTATTGGTGGCGAAAGTAGCATCAATCCCCGTGCTAGTAAGCCCCGCTGGACAAGGAATAGCCGTAGCGTTGGCGCAGAGGTCGTTGGCTGGGGCAGCGGGTGTCGCGTAGGCACATAAATCGAAGGTACCCGCCGTTTGGGCATCATCGGTGGACACTTGAACTAAGTAAGTTTGACCAGACGTTAAATCGACGTTGGTTCTTAGATTATTGACACATTCTCCAACGAGGGTTAAACCAACACAAGTACCACTATAAACGGCAACGGAGGGAATACCGACTGCGTTGGATAATTCAAAGGTATGTTTAGCAGTACTAGCTGCGGTAAAACTGTACCAAACGTCCAAGGCATTGGCCGTACAAAGACCCGTTTCCGCCGAAGCGGTAGCCGCCGTAGTCGTACCAGAAACTTTATTGGCACAGGTATTATCGGGAGAAAGAGACAGAGCGGCCGCACTGGTACAATCGTCGTTAGCGGGGGTACAACCCGTCACGGATACGGGTGGTAGTTTTACAATACATTCCGTATTGGAGTTGTACAAAAGAAGTTCTGCCGCACCGAAGTTAAAAGGACCAACAGGAATGGTGCCCGTGCTAGCGATGGTTTGCTGGGTAGCATTTTGGGTATTATACAGGGTTAAGGTGCCATTTCCTAAGCTAGTTGTGGTTAGGTTGATAAAGAACTCGGAGTCATTGACGTCGCACATTCCTGCCGCTACCGTGGCTATGGGAGGTACGCAATTAGTACAAGTCGCCGTGTAAGCGATTTGGGTTTGCTCGCCCGTTCGGCAACTGTTTGACCCGTCAGAAATAATTTCGACGAACAAATTACTCGACGTAGAAGTGAAAGATAGATTTTTTAAATCGCCATTATTGCCAAAGAAATTGCCGTCGTTGAGCAGTCGCCCCGTGTTGTCCGTACCATCGTAAATTTTGATGGAGTCCTGATTGTTTTCTACGGTACCAGTGGTAAACTTTAAATTGACTTGGTTACCATTGCCACTACTTAAGGAGAAAGATTCCGTTGCGTTATTACCGTAACAGACGGTTCTATTTTCGGTCGTTGTCGTGGTACAATCTAGGCTACTGGAAGTGCTTGCTTCCGTAGTAAATTCAATTTCTTGACAATCCATACCGTCCCCGTTTCCGTTGTAGGCGACGATGGTTACATAATATCTGGTATCAAAGGCGAAGTTGGACATCGGTTGGTAAGTAGTCACATTGCCAATATCCGTTAGGGCTAAGAAATCGGTACTGCCTTGCGACGTTCCGATGGAAAGTTTATAGCCCGTCGGCCCGCCCGTTGCGGGCGACCATCCCAACATCGAACTAACGGGTACGGCATTCCACGTCAAGGGGTCGGGTTGTATTAAATCAGCATTACAATCTGGTGCCTCGGAAAACGCTACGGCAGCGGGCCCACTGACATCGTCCAATAACCAACTATCTCCTTTACTGTTACTTAATACGAACGCTACGAATATTTCTTGGTCGATGTATTCTACTAAATCAACACTAAATGCTTTGTAGGTATTAGCGGTAAAATCCGCCTCGGTGAAAGTAGTGTCAACGGCAAAGCTACTGAAATCCGACTGACTCGTTGTAGAAACTCTAATGGAATACGTACTGCCGTCATTCCCCGAAAAGTCATTCGTCACTTGAAACGTCAGCGTTGTATTACCAGTTGTGGGTTTTATTTTTGGCGTGACTAACCAATCTTCGGCCAACTCGGTCGTAGAACTACTAAAATTAACAAAAGCGTGAGCAGACCCCGTGTTAGGATTTTGCGTTGCCTTTTCCCACGATTGGTTTTGCTGAACACCGTTGTCCAGAATGGCCCAACCTGCGGGTGGAAAGGCACCTTCGAAGCCTTCATTTAATTGGGCAGTTGCACTGAACGATAGCCCTAAAAAGAGGCTTACCGTTAGCATTAATTTTATAATATAATTCATTATTTTTTTAGTTTAAGTGATGATGAAAAAACTTCATACACTAGTGTGGTGATTAGTAATTGGATGACTAGTTAGGCAATTAATTATTTGCTTTTTCGTGATAACTAATTGCTTGTCGATGTGCTAAATAGTCTAACTTCTGACAGTCCCGATAAAAAATCGAGACGGTCTGACTTCTGACTTCTCACCCACTTACTGCACAATTATCAGCTTCTTAGTAATAATTTCATTGCCCGTATCCAAAGACACCCAGTACATGCCCGATTGGAATTGCTGCTGGTCTAAGGGCAACTGCATGTCCAGTTGGCCAGTTACTTGCTGTTGCCAAATAACTCTACCCAGTTGGTCTTTAATGAATAGGGTGCTATTGCCTACTTTCGATGGGATAGTAATATTCAAAGTGTAGGTTGCTGGATTGGGATAGATACTAAAATCCGTATTTGTTGCTAACAGTTGGTTATTGGTCGGTGCTTGCCGCTGCGTGGCTATTTGTTCGTTGTATTCGTTAGCCGATGGACAGTCTTTGCTATCGCCGATGAATGTCCAGCCTTTGGTATTGATTAGATTCGTTCTGGCTGCTTCGCCCGCACAGTACAGCAAACCATGAACACCAATCGCAATATTACTGGTAATATTTGCATTGCCGCTCCATCCTAGCAAAGTTGCATCGTAGTTAGCCTTGGACATTCCCGAAAAGCTTAACATACCCGACCCAGAAGTACTAAGCAAATTATTAAGCTTCCAAATACCTAGATTCTGATTGAAAGCTGTCGCTCGATTAAACATTAGGTTAGTGGCTTGAACATTTTCCATCTTCCATTTATCAAGATTTTGATTGAACTGTTCGGTTCTGGTAAACATAGCAGTCATGCCAGTAACACTCGATACATCCCAACGATTTAAGCTTTGATTGAACTTTTTAGCATCTTCGAAAACAGAAGTCATTTTCTTGACTTTTGATACATCCCAATCACTGATATCTGTATTTAACTTTTTAGCTCCATTGAAGATAGAAGTTAGACTTGGCCCTTGTGATAAGTTAGGAGCGTCTGATGCCGTCAATTCCATATTCTCTGCCAAATAGAAAGTTGCGAATAGGGATTGCCATTCAATAGAACCCCACTGTCTCACTTCTTTCAATTGCCTAGAATTTTCCCTATCAGTATAGCCACTTCCAGAAACCACGAAACGAGGGAAATCTCCAGAAATCTTTACCACGTGAGGGGAACTATGATTATTATAGGTATGAGAAATACTGCCCGTAACGTTACTGCTAGTAGCGCCATCCCCCCAATCTACCGTATAATTATAAGTAACTCTAGTGGAAGGAAAGGTTGTAATCTCAATATCTGGATTAGTTGAAGTAGTCGTCCAAACCGTAATAAATGGTAAATCACCACAAGTCATTTCATCGAGTGCATCTCCCACAAACTTCCACCCGTGATTATCAATCAAATCTTGTCGAGCATCCCTACCCGCACAGTATTTTAGACCATGCACACCAACGGGGTTGAAATTATTGCCAACATTCTGGGCGGCCCACCCAATCAAGGAATTGTCGTAATTGGTCGTACTCATCCCAGAATTGGATAGAAAGTGGTCGAGTGCCCAACTAATGGACAAATTGGTCAGATTTAGTCCCCCTAGGTTTTGGTCAAAACTCGTAGCGTCTTGGAACATTCGAGACATATTTTGCACGCTCGAAGTATTCCACCCACTAATGTCCTGGTTAAAACTGCTGGCTTTGAAGAACATTCCCGCCATACTCCGTACGTTACCCACATTCCAGCTACTAATGTTTTGGTCGAAAGCCGCAGCCTCTCGGAACATAGAGCGCATATTAATCACACTACTCACATTCCACATACTGATGTTTTGGTTGAAGGCCTTGGCGCCCAAAAACATATCTATCATATCCGTGACGTTGCCCACGTTCCAACCACCAATATTTTGGTTGAACTTATCGGCGCTGTGGAACATCGCCCGCATATCAATCACCCCCGAAACGTTCCAACCACTAATATCTCGGTTGAAGGTCCTAGCTTGAGAGAACATCCCCGTGAAGTCTTTAGCGTTGGTGAAGACCCAATTGTCCACGTTGCCATTGAAGTTAAAAGCATTTAAAAACATGTAGTCAAATAATTCAACATTTGAGACATCCCAGTTACTCAAATCCACGTTTTCGTCTAGCCCAAAGCAATTGGCAAACATTCTCCCCAAACGTTGGACATTGCTCAAATTGGGAGCATCGGTGGCGTTGTACTTCATGAAAAGGGCATTATTGAAAGCCCGGAAGAAATTAGACCACGCAATAGTTCCCCATTGGTCAATACTCTGTATCAAGTGCGCATTAGAAGGAGCCGTGTTATTATTATCCGCCCAAAAATGGGGGAACGTACCCGCAATTTTTATTGTATGAAACACAGTGTGGTCCGTATAAGTATGTGAAACCGTTCCCGTTTGATTCATTTCTACCGTACCGTCTCCCCAATCAATCGTGAAATTATACGTATAGGTGGGATTGGTGAAAATGTTGATGGTTGGCTGCTGTGGCGTTGTCTTCCAGGTAGTGATGAATGCGTTAGCACCGTTCAAATCGGGCTGTACATCAATGGTGAGGTTGGCACTAGCCGTTACAGTTGGGCTACAGCCGTCCGAACCACCGTACTCTACGACGTAACTTTTTAAAGTATTTTGAATGGGGAAATCGTTCCATGCGCCTTCATTCGTATAGGTATGCGCATAATCTTCTCCCGCCGTATTACCACCAGTTATTAGATTATTTGGTTCGGTTTGCCCTAGATTAGGTTGAACGACCCAATTATTATAGGCACCATTTACGGCACTGCCCGTTCGGTCACCCGACCAAAAAGGCGTTCCTTGACCACCATTCGCTTCTCCTTCTGGCCCCGTTACCCAACGCCAGTCGCCTTCAGTAGCCGCATCCGAAGCCCCCAACCAAGCTCGAATACCAAAGGTGTTGCCCGTCGCTTTGGCTTCCTTGTCCAACAGTGCAAATACAAAATCTTGTTCCGCCTGTGAAGTAATAGTCGCCAGATAGCCCGAGATGCCCGCTAATGTTCTAAGTTTGGCAGCATCTCTCGCTTGTACCCAATTGACTTGTGGAGTAGCTACTAATTCGTAAAAATGATTATTGGCTTCGTTGAAAGAGGCGCCGTTCTGTACTCTAACACTGTAGGTTAAACTCGCATTTCCCGTAAAACCACCCGCAGGAATGAAAGTATAACTGTTGTTTCCATTATCTACTAAGGTACCTTGGGCTGGATTGGTGAGCGTCACTTCTTCTACCTCCAGAGTAACTCCCATCGGCGTTGTCTGGTCGTTCGTTAACAAATCAGCATCCGTGAAGGTAATAGCTTCCGACTGGTTGGTCGTTAAATTATCGTCCATCGTCGCAATTGTAAACGCATCGGGATTGGTATTCGTCGTTAGATTGAAATTACAAACGGCCGTATTCCCTACTTCGTCGGTCGCCGTTGCCACTATGGCTGTGGTCGTAGCGCTATTGACACTCGCTGGTGCAAAGGTAATGGTCACTGCGCCACAATTATCCGTTGCTGCCAGCCCTAAAACGGTGGCATCTAAGGTGAATTCCCCACAAAGATTCAAATTGGCCGTGTAACTCGCTTGGCAATTGGAGAAGACGGGGTCCACATTATCCGTCGGAGTTGGAACGGTAATCGTTGCTCGTCCTGTCAGCACGCCGTCCGTGACACTCACGCTTAGTGCTTGACCCGTAGCTAAAGTGTTCGTCACGTAAGTATTACTAGAACCATTCTGTAAATTTTCTCCCGTATCCACTTCTCCGTTGTTATTGGCATCGACAAAAAAGTTGTAATTGGTTGCACCAGTCGCAGTAGCGGTAAACGTTCGGTTGTCACTACTACAAGTAGCCGCACTCACTACTAAAGAAACCCCAATGCCCGTTTCTTGCTCAACAATGCAAACGTATCCGTCACGAGGATTAGGACCAGCAGCGGCATCTTGACCCGCCCCGTTACTTACGTTAATAGCCGTACTAGCAACAAAATTACTACCACCAGCTCCGCCTTCCACACCAACAGAGTTACCATCGCCACCTGTGTAGCCACCACCGCCGCCACCATTTCCTCCAGTACCTGTACCAAGTCCTCCCGCCGTAAAGCCTTCACTAAACGCAGTCGTCGTGAAAGTTGGATTTTGCGAAGCCATAGCGCCACCAGAACTACTAGAACCATCAGCTCCAGCACTGTTTATCCCTCCACCGCCAGCACCTTGATTTAATGGGCTAATACCACCACCACCATTTCCTAACACGACCTTAGCACCGCCCCCGCCTGAAAGTAATCCAGCTCCACCGCCACCTCCTGCTACTAGCAGTAATGTCCCAGTGCCATTATTGCAGTTCGCAGCAGAATTTCCACAGTTAATAATTGCACTAGAACCACCACCATTTCCTCCTCCATTACTATTTCTAGCACCTCTTTCGCCCACGATGAATCGGATGACGTCTCCTGGAGTAACGGGAAACTTTGCTCTTACTACCCCACCGGTTCCTCCCAACACACCATTTACTCTTCCTCCTCCTCCGCCTCTTGCTTCGAAGGTCAATTCGTTCACGCCAGCAGGAACAATGTAATCTTCTTTCCCTGAGGTCGTTCGGCTGAAAACGCCTTTATTGGGAACAATGATGGCAGCACGTCTATCACTACCTCCGCCCGAGGCAATGACTGTGACCACATCCCCTGCGTTTAATGTGCTACTACGGAAAGTAGTACTTGTACTATTCTGTAAATTAATATCTGTACCATTATCGAATAAACCATTATTGTTGACATCAGTAAAGTAACGATAAAAAGTTGCGCCAGCAGCAGTAACGGTAATCGTATCTTCCAGCCCTCCACAGATATAAGGATTAATTGTCAAGCTAATGGGTAAGCCCATCGTTTCCGTGAGAATCTTTGCGCTACCATCATTTGCGGGGGCGTTCGTACCTCCACCGTCGGCGCCTCCCGTATTGGTTACATTATACGCTAAACCAGAGATAAAATTGCTACCACCAAATCCTCCTCTGGTAGTGACGGTAGAAGAGTTCCCCCCCGTATAACCGCCACCACCGCCACCGTTTCCACCAATTGCCGCACCTAGTCCACCCTGAGCAAATCCTTCGCCATTTCGCTCATTGGTAAAGGTCGGGTTTTGAGAGCCAGCAGCTCCTCCCACTTCTTCATCTCCGCCCGCCGTCTTTATACCACCACCGCCACCAGCGAGAAAGTCAGCAAGTCCTCCGTTTCCGTCGCCTAAAGTGGTCGTAGCGCCTAGTCCCACTTGAAGTCCAGCGCCACCGCCGCCACCAGCAACCATCAATAAGGTTCCATTACCCGCATTACAATTACCCGCTGAGTTCCCACAGTTAATAATGGCGGTAGCTCCACCGCCACCAGCACCACCGTTCACTGCCCTGATTCCACCTTCCCCGACGATAAAGCGAATAACGTCTCCCGGAGTCACCGAAAAAGTAGCCGTTACTGTTCCACCCGTTCCACCGGCAATCACACCACCACTGGTAATTCGGCCTCCGTCGGCTCCTTTGGCTTCGAAGGTCAGTTCTGTAACGCCTGCGGGTACGACATAGTCTTCTATTTTTGCAGTAGTCGTATCTGTACTAGTAGTATCAACTGTACAGCTTGGATTGTCAATCCAATTACTCATAGTACCTGAAAGTAAGAAACCAGAAAGCGTACCATCATAAGTTCCTATTCGGTCAGCAAGTGTAGTTTGTCCTGCATTATTTTCACCACCCGTTGCGTTGTTATTATTGAAATCATAATAAGCTATCAAACCAGTTGTATTAGTAGGTAAAAAAGCATCTTTGAAGGTAGAAATTAAATTAAGTGACCGCCCAACATCCCAAAATCGAAGTTCATCAATAGCACCTATATAATTCAATTGAGTACCACAAATACTAGTTCCTATGTAAAGGTCTGCTGAATTATTGAGGTCCCAGTCTAAATTATTGGGAGAAGTAGTTTCTAATACCCCATCAATATAAATTTTTAACGCTCCACTGACTCTTGTGACTGCAAAATGATGCCAATTTCCATCCGCAATATCTGTTGTACTATTGTATCCAGCGGAATTAGTTGACCTACCTATCTCCATATTAAGCTTACCATTGGCGTTAACCTTAATATTCCAAAAACTCCCCAGGTTACATACTGCTCTTTTTGATAAAAGCATTTTATCCTTACTGGAGGTCTTTATTTTTCCTTCAATAGTAAAATCTCCTGTGCCAAAATTTCCTAACGAATTTCCTAAACTGACTTCATCATTACTACTATCAAAAGTTAATGCTAATGTTTTCTCATCAATTACACCGTTCGCATTATCATCGATGTTGTTACCGCAAATTTCAATCGTTGTGGGATTTATATTGGCATCACTATCATTATTATCTAAATTATTGAATACACTCTCTCCTGTGTCACCATAATTCCATAGTACGTTACTACCAAAACCATCCCCATCAGCATCTACATATAGATTACAATAGTAATCGTTTATACAATTTGTGAGTGCAGCTTGGTAATTACTAACGATTACATTGGTTGGTTCTGGATGAAAGTTAAGTGCTGTAACAGGACAAGCACTCATAATGGTCCCAACATAGCCAGGGTTCTGAGTAATATCAGTTGTTGAGCTGCAAGGCCCATCTTCTTGGTCGCCACAATTATCAATCGCTGTATCATTATTTGGACCCCAAACACAAGCACGTGTATGACGAGAACCAAAATTGTGTCCCAGTTCATGGGCCAATATATCAATACTCGCATCATAGGAAGGATAATTTCCCGAATAATTATCATCGAGACCATTTATACCATAGGGAGAAGAGCTACAAAGAGCATCTAAAGTTGCTAATCCACCAAACCCAGAAGAATAAATAGCAATTAAATGCGCTAAAGTACCTTTAAAGCCCGTTGCGTTCAAATGGCTTCTGAACTTATTCAAATACACTTGAACAGAATCTGTGGGTGGAACATAACCCGTTGTTCGGTCATAATCTCCAAAAGGGTCAGGTGTATCCCATACCTTTATGCCAGATAATTTGAGAGGAACATTGATGTCATCATAAATTTGTACTACTCCATTAAATAAACTAACTACGTAAGTCGTGATATTATTTACATTCCCGTTATAATAGTTGTAGCTTTCGTAGTCAACTTCCAAATAGAGATAAACTGGACAAGTATTTGAGCGACCAAATGCTTGGTGTTTTTTCGAAGGCGGAGAAGTTGACAAAATACCATCATCATTTACCATACAGTTCCTCAACCGCTCTGGCCCTTTAGTTTTCTCGTTATAGAATACATAATGGTTGTTTTTCTTGTGCTTCCCCAGCGTGTATTTACCTCGACTATCGTGAATAAAGATTGACATATCGTCTTCATAAACAGTTACGGTTACCATTCCTTTCTCATGGTTTTTCACGATACCTTGATAAAACACCATTTGATTTGCGATGGAGAAATCTTTTTGCCCACTACTAGTTTCTACAAAGAAACCAGGGGCTAGAATTTCTCGCTTAGACAACTGCAAAACGATTTCATGCGATTCATCGACAGGAACGGCTATTTCCAACTGATTGAATCTAGCTTGAAGTAGATTATGACAAATTTTAGTGTCTAAATCCAAAAATAATTCACCGCGTTCTCTAGCATTATGCTTGACAAATTGAAAAGGTGTTTGAATTTTTAATGCAGACCGCTGCTTACTAATCTTATTCCGAACTGGAGAAGTAAGATTAGAACTTCGCACTTCAATACCTGCTTGTGTGTCTAATATTAAGTCCTGTGCTACAAGCCCCAAATGGCAGCATAAACTTGAAATAAATAGCAAAAAATACTTAAAAAAAGGTTTTGTAATTACTTTATTCATAAAATAAATATTTTTCTGATTGTGACAGATTACTCATACGAGACAGTATTATCGGTAATTGAAGAATAATCCCTTATTGAATTTGATTAATTAATCCGTGGTTTTGGACTGTGGTCTTCAGTCCACAGCAATAATGATTTAAGGGGAATATGTACTACAAAATGGCTGTTCTAACGCAATCGTTGTGGACTGAAGTCCACAATCCATATCGAACAAAAACACTAGAACAATTTCTCAAATTCAATTAGGGATTATATATCGGTAGAAGATTCGTCATTTCTCATGGTCAAAATAGAATTATATTAGAAAAAATAGATATTACAAAAGTAGGCAAAATTCGCTTGTTACAGGCTGCCAAAAAGTATCCATATCTGCCAATAATACAATTCAACTGACTACACCTATCGCCAGCCAGCCCCTCTTAACACTTCCATAGTGGATACTCCATGCAATTGTTTGAATTGCTTTTGAAAATACCCCACATTTACGTAACCAACGGCGTAGCACGTTTCCTTAATGGTCATAAACTGGCCATTCTCTAGCATTTCTTTCGCCTTGTTCAGGCGATATAATCGGATATACTCATTTGGTGTTTTTTTTGTTATTTCCTTACATCTTCTATATAGTTGCCTTTCACTAATCCCTAAAAATTCTGATAATTTACTATTATCCATATCCTCTTTTGAGAGGTTTTCTTCGATAATTGCATGGAGTCGATTTAACCATGGATGGTTGATAAACTTCATTCTCTCCTTATTTTTACTGTGGTGTGGAAAAATTCATCAAGAAGTTTGAAGGTTAAGGCTTTGCTGTAAGGTTTTTTTGAGTGTAGTACAGTGATTCCGAAGTTTGTTTAGGACTTATCACGGGGTCGCTTCGAGCGCCCTCGTGATTTTTTGCTTGAATTTAAAGCTTCGGGGTGTTTGAAACGAAGCACTAAATCGGAATATCAATAAACTGTTGAATCACCGTAGTCGTGATGAACGAAGAAATTCTATCAGAAAACTCCTTGCAAGAAAATATTTTCGTTTGGCATTTACGATAATGTAAAATTCAGAAAATTCGTCCTACCATAACAGCACAGAAATACGGCATTTTGAAAATAGAGTAGAATAACTTGAACGCCTAAGTAGAAATCGCAAAAAATAGGGATTGGCAGCCCGTAAAAATACGGGGGGTATTGGCTATAATTGGATAAGTTGATTTCTTAAAGCAAATAAGACGAGACCTGCCGTATTGCGAACGCCCGTTTTGGAAAGCAGGCTTTTGCGATGCCCTTCCACCGTTCGACTACTTAGAAAGAGCTGATTGGCGATTTCGTTAGACGTATATTCTTTGCAGATGAGTTGCAAGATTTCTAGCTCTCTTTTGGTTAATTTCAAATGGGAAGAAATCTCGACTCCCGAACGTTTAGTAGGTTGCTGTATGCCCATTAAAAGAGCCTTCGAAACGTATTCGTTAAAGTAGAACCCTCTTTGGACCACCGCTTCAATCGCTTCTTTTAGTACGGACGGTTCTTCGTTTTTGAGTAAATATCCGTTAGCTCCTTCTTTCATCACGTGATTGATGATGCTTTCATCATTGTACATGGATAATAAGATGATTTTGAGCTGCTTATTGACTGCTCTGATTTTTTTCGTTGCTTCCAGTCCGTCCATAATGGGCATTTTGAGGTCAATCAGCACCACGTCTGGCTGATAGATTCCAATCTTTTCTAGCAGTATTTTTCCGTTTGATGCCTCTGCTACGAGTTCTACCGTTTCGAAGGTACCAATCAACATTCGTAAGCCTTTCAAAAAAAGAACTTGGTCATCCGCTATAATTAGCCTTATTTTCTGCATAACTTGTTTTGTGGTTCTATCTTTTAGTGGTATTGGATTTAAAGGGCGTAAAAAAGACTTTCACTATCATGTAATCATAATAAAAGGCAATATAGGACATGTTGTGGACAATGAAAGAAAATGTAGAATTTTTGTGGTAACCCCAATGTAAAGCTTTTGAAGCTACTGTATTTTCAATTGACGTTATCACGGAGTCGCTTCGAGCGCTATTGATACCCCACATCTTTTTTGAGCAAAGAAGTGCATCGCACTGACCATATTTGTATCAAATGTTGGCCAACTTGCTCTATCTAACGGTGCATCGCATCGACCACATTTGTAAAAAACACCTAATGTGGTCGGTGCGATGCACCTTTGAGGCTGGGTTTGGCAGCTGTAGATACAAATGTCGTCGGTACTATGTACCTTTTTACCATTCAACAAACTTATGGGGTATCAATAGCGCTTCGAGCGCCCCCGTGATTTATCACTCGAATTTAAAGCACTGGGGGCGTTTGAAACGACTC
>JBCCQK010000053.1:0-26211 GCA_039024375.1 Bacteroidota bacterium | reverse complement strand
GAATTTTAAAAAGTATTCTATCGGTCTCAAAACTTCTAAAGAAGAAGTCGATTACTCTAGAATTCAATTTAATAATACTATACCTGATTTATCGTATCGGATTGCTGCATAAAATGTACATTTATTTTTTCCGAATTACTAAGATTTAATTGACGTATCCGTTTTTTTTTCTTTTTCAACTTTCTGTAAATAAGAAAATACGCCTAAGAAAAAATACTCAAAATCCTTCAGATTAAGTCCTGCTTTAATCAAAGAGACCATTAATTGTCGTAATAAATCATTCTTGGTGTCTTGACATTGCAACACCATAAATTCTGCCATTGGGTCAGGTTGCCTCTTTGCCCACATTTGCTTCATTTCTTCAAATTTCTTCATTTCCTCGATAATAGAAAGTGCGGTATTATAATGGCTGGTCTCCATAATTAATGATTTAGTTGAATGATACCTTTTGGATGTTCGCCGAAGACCCATTGAATAATTTTATCCTTTGGCTTCTATCTTCTAGTTCTTGAACGAAATAAGTTGTAAAGTCACCTATGGACATCTCTATGATGCTGTAAGGTTTGACAAATCCATTATCGTCAAATGCAATCATGATAAAACTAGAAACTTTAACTTAAAATATCAAGCTATACGCTTAGACAATTCTCCTACAACCGACTTTTCCGCCACTCTGATGCTCCAACTTCCGCCACCTTCAACTGCTGCTGATTTTCTAAAAACAATTTCAAACCAATCTTTGCCGCCAAAGCAGCTTCTTCCGCTTGCTCCGCTTTAATTTTATCGGCCGAATAATAGTTTTTTACAAAATGCGTATCAAACTTTCCAGAAGTAAAGGCTTCGTGTTCGCAGACAAACTTTCCGAACGGCAGCGTCGTCGCAATCCCTTCAATTTCGTATCCTTTAATGGCCTGTTTCATTAACTCAATGGCTTCCGCTCTCGTTTCGCCATAGGTAATCAACTTAGCAATCATTGGGTCGTAATAGATGGGAATATCCATGCCTTCTTCGTAACCGTCATCCAAGCGGATTCCCTCGCCTTCGGGCTTTTTGTAAGTCGTCAAGGTACCGACACTAGGTAAAAAATTATCCAATGGGTCTTCGGCGTACACCCGCAATTCTAGAGCGTGTCCGTTAATCGTCAAATCTTCTTGACGGAAGGTCAATTTTTCCCCTCTCGCTACTTTAATTTGCTGCTCTACTAGGTCGATGCCCGTAATCAATTCCGAAACGGGATGCTCTACTTGTAGCCGCGTATTCATTTCCAAAAAATAGAAATTCAACTGGTCGTCAATTAAAAATTCGACCGTTCCCGCCCCTACATAATCACAAGCCTTGGCAACTCGAACGGCCGCTTCGCCCATTTCTTTTCTCAATTGTGGCGTTAATACCGCTGACGGCGCTTCTTCGACGACCTTTTGGTGGCGTCGCTGGACACTACATTCCCGTTCGAACAGATGTACGGTGTTTCCATGCGTATCGGCTAACACTTGGATTTCAATGTGTCGGGGCGAAGTAACGTATTTCTCAATGAAAACAGCTCCATCGCCGAAGGCGGAGACGGCCTCACTAATCGCCCGTTCCATTTGCTCGGGTAGTTCCTCCAAGTTATTAACAATTCTCATTCCTTTTCCACCACCGCCCGCTGAGGCTTTTATCAAAATAGGAAAACCAATTTTACTACCAATTTTCTTCGCCAACTCAACGTCTGTGATGGCCTCCTCAATACCAGGTACCATGGGAATATCGTACGTTTTGACGGCCTCTTTTGCCGCCAATTTACTACCCATTACTCTGATGGCGTGGGGTTTGGGACCAATGAAGGTAATGCCCGCCTTTTCTACTTTTTCCGCAAAAAGGGCGTTTTCACTCAAAAATCCGTAGCCTGGGTGGATGCCGTCCGCCCCCGTTTCTTTTGCCGCCGCAATGATTTTATCCATCACCAAATACGACTCGGAAGAGGGTGCTGGCCCCAATAAAATAGCCTCGTCGGCGAAACGAACGTGTGGCGCATTTCGGTCGATTTCGGAGTAAACTGCTACGGTTTTAATACCCATTTTTTTGGCCGTCCGCATAACCCGAAGAGCAATTTCTCCTCGATTGGCAATTAATATCTTCTCCATGGTTGAGTGATTAGTGACAAGTAATGAGTGTGTAGTAGGTAATAGCCAGCTTTAACTGCCAACTTCCATATTTTGGAACTTTATCCATGCGGCTTCCGCCAATTCGTTCGTTAAATTTTCGATATAGTAGCTGCCCGCTGCGGGGTCCACCACTCGGTCTAAATAGCTTTCTAATTGCATTAAATGTTGAATATTCAAGGCAATTCGTTGAGCGAAAGGAGTTCCTAAACCGTCTTTAAATTCATCGGAAGGATAAATGTAAAGGCGTTGAGCACCACCGATAACGGCCGCCATTGCTTGCGACGTGGCTTTGATTTTATTGTAATTTTCGTTATCAGTTTGCGTACTCTCCGTTAAGTGCGCTTCGATGTAGCAATGGCCATCGTTGATATTCCAAGCTGTTAGTATCTGTGTCCACAATAATTTTAATGCTCTAAGTTTGGCAATATTGACAAAGTAACTATCACCAATGGCCAACGAAAATTGAATTTGTCGGTGGTATTGCCCTAAGTCCAAACCATGTTCGTGAAATTCGGTCAGTACTGTATTGCCTTTAGCTAGGGTCTGCGCCAATTCTTGAACTACTTTATCCGTGCCACGCATCCAATGATGGGCTTTAATGGTGACCAATTTTACGTTGGGTAATTGCTGCAAAGCGGTAACCATTCGTTCGGCATCTTTAGCGTTGGCTACCACATTGCCTTTAAAACTAAACGTACAATGTAGTTTTTCAACGTCATACCCTTGCGTCGATACGTAATCCGTAAAGAAAGTCAAAAATCGCTTCCAAGACTTTTGTTTAAAGATAAAATGGGTCGAAATCCATTCCAATTCTATGTCCTTCAATAGAATCGCTAAGTCTTCTTTTGAGGGACTTTGCGCCAATTCAAAAGCGATAGCATTGGCCCCGTTCATGAGCGAATTTAGGGCCTCTTTGTTGGCTAGTTGCGGATTTCCTACTCTAATTTTCACCCCAATTTCCCAGCTGTTGGTTGGGCGCTGATTAGCTAACGGAGCATACTGCTGCAGCAAATCGTCGGCGTGCGCAAAAGGTGTCAAAGTGATTCCGTCCGTTATTTCCCAGTTGAACGCATCAATAGATTTACCCTTCAAGTCTCTTTCTACTTTCGCCAGCCATTCATCCTTAGAAACAGGCTGAAATTTGTCAAATAAATTTGCCACAATAATTTTTTAAGTAACCAGATAGTCCTTATCTACTTTTCCAACATCTGACAGTCAAAGACGGTCTGACAGCGCAGCGGTCTGACCTCTATCTTCTCAATTAGTGCATTTCGATAATAATCTGCCCTTTATCTACCGCTGTTCCTTTGATCACTTCAATGGATTTTACAACACCATCTCCTTCCGCTTTCAAGACATTTTCCATTTTCATCGCCTCTAAAATCAGCAGTGCATCGCCTTTAGCAACGGCTTGGTCGGGTTCTACTAAAATATCCAAGACTAAACCAGGCATTGGCGCTTTGACATTGGACAGCTTTTGCGTATTGCCCGAAGCAAGTCCCATCTGCTTCACCAATTGGTCAAATTTATCTTCCAATTGTAGGTCATATTTATTTCCATTAACTAAAATGGTCATTTGCTTCGCATTGAAATCGGCGGATAATAATTCGGCTTGGTAAGCTTTGCCATCTGCTAGTAGGTGAAACTGTTCTTCGGTCGTTTGCACTACGTCTAAGTCGGCTACTTCATCTGCCGAAACGGTAAAATTTTGGTCGCCAATGATTACATTATAGGAAGTCATGTTGTTATTCAAATTAGGAGTCAATAATTTTTTAGAAATCGATTTGTTCTTGTTCAAACGCTTCGAGGGAAGTGCCCAATTGGTGGTAATAGGCCTCTCCAAATTTCTCAATAAACGCTTTTTTTCCCTTTTCGGTAAAGTTAGGTAGCAATAGCGACCACATCACATCGTCCCAACTACCCGTTCGCTGTGGATGATACGCCTTGGAAGCGTGCCAATAAAACGCTGTTACCCAAATCGACTTACAGATATTGTGATAAGTCCCAGGGGTTGGTTCTTTTTGCATATTCCCAATTTGAATCGAAAAGGAAAACATCGACATTTGGGTCTTAATGCTATCCGACTCGATACGTTGCAAAATGTTTTGTACGCGCGGATGGGCAAAAATTTGTTTATCAAAAAAGATAAAAGAATATTGGGCTTGGATGTCGTGCAGTACTTTTATACTTTTTTTAATAACGTTCCAAGATGGAAACTGCGTAGCCACCAATTGTCCCTCTTTATACTTCAGCCACATTTCTTCAACAATCGCTTCCAGCAATACTTCTTTATCCTTAAAATAGTAGGTTAGGTTACCCCGACTGATACCCGTTGCTTGTGCAACTTGGTGTAACGTTGGCGCACCAAATCCCAACTCATTAAAGAGCGTTCTGCTCGTCTCTATTATTTTTTCTTTTGTGTTCAAAAACGTTATTTGTTATCGATGAATAGTGAACGACTGCCGAGGAATAAATAGCTCCAATACAATAAGGTTTGCCAAAAATAAATAATTTTTAGTCAAAGTTGCTAAAATTTAGTTTCGATTGCTAAAATATTTTTTACAAGAAAAAAGAAATTAGACTTGACTCTCCCCTTACGTCATAGACTACCTTTGTATCATCAATGAAAAAATAGCTCAAGATGAAAAAATATAAAGTAAAAGAGTTAGCAGCATTAGCGGGTGTGAGTATTCGAACCTTGCACTATTACGATAAGATGGGGTTACTGAAACCGTTCAATCGTAGTGATGTGGGTTACCGATATTATGGAGAAAAAGAACTACTTCGCTTGCAGCAAATCCTTTTTTATAAAGAATTGGATTTTCCGCTAAAGCGCATTAAAGAACTATTGAAGGACGCCGATTTTGACCTACTAGCAGCACTCGAAAATCATCGAATAGCTTTGACACAACGCAAAGAACGAATCAACATTTTACTAACCACCATTGACGATACTATTCATCACTTAAAAACAGCTACAATTATGAAAAATCCAGCCGATTTGTACCGAGGCTTATCTAAAGAAATGGGAACGACTTACCGGCAAGAAGCCATTGACGAATGGGGTAAAACGACGGTCGAACAGTCAGAAAAGGATTTATTAAAGTTAGGAAAAGCAGGTTTCGATTCGCTGAAAAAAGAAATGGCTCTCGTGACGCAAGCACTTTTCGAAAAACGCAACGATAATCCCGAAAGCGAGCCCGTGCAACGCTTAATTGCCCAGCATTACCAGATTATCTGCCAATTTTGGGGGACTTCCGTCAAAAAAGACCAGCAAAGGACGATTTATGGGAATTTGGGGGAGTTGTACGTCAGTGATGACCGATATATGGCGAAGGATGGATTAGCACGGCCCGAATTTGCACTTTTTATGCAAGAAGCGATGAAGTATTTTGCTAATGAACTTGAATCTTAGTGCCCTCGCACTGCCTCTACTCCTTTTGACACTCGGATACTTTCCACCATCACCTGTACCTCCATTGGGGGTGCGAGTGTTGCAACGGAGATAGGCCAATATGGAATAAATCAGTCAGAATCTTTACATCACTAATGGTTACTCTCAAACTTAGACAGGTTGTAATTGCTAATTAAGCCCTAAAGACCCTCTTTTGCTAAAGGTTTTATAATTAAAAATTTTACTACCGTTCAGTTAAAAACAAAAAAGCCGTAAGCGATTACTTACAGCTTTTTTTGTTGACCTACAAGGACTCGAACCTTGAATGCAAGAACCAAAAACTTGTGTGTTGCCAATTACACCATAGGTCAGTACCATACTTTATTTCTAAAGCGACCACAAAGATAGTACATTTTTTATTTGCTGTAAAGACCTATGTGATTTTTTTTATTCTTTTCGCCTGTCCCCGAAAAAGACTAGGGCTTCTTGCTCGGTTTGCCAATGAATAAGCTATTCATTTCAAGAGAGTTAGCTAAGAGAAGAGCGAATCAAAACGGTCAAGTCATTTTTTTGTCATCACTTAATTGATAAATACTTTTCAGATTTCTTCCGAGGCCGTTGTAATCTAATCCATAACCAACAACGAACTTATTGGGAATCTCAAAACCAATGTAATCTATTTTTAGTGGAAACTTTAAAGCATCGGGTTTGGAAAGAAAAGAAATAATGGAAGTAGAAGCGGGCTTCTCTTTTTTTAAAGTGGGCAAAAAGTGATGAATCGTTGTTCCCGTATCAATAATGTCTTCTACTATGATGACGTGTCGGTCGGCTAGATTTTCTTTCAAACCAATTTGGGTCGTAATTCTGCCCGTCGTTTTGGTGCCTTCGTAAGAGGTCAATTTAATGAAGGTGACTTCGTGGTCAAATTCGCAGGCACGCATTAAATCAGCGGCAAAGACGTAGGAACCGTTCAGAATCGCTAAAAAAATAGGTTGTTTATCGGCAAATTTCGTAGCTAGAGCGGCGCCCAATTCCAAGACCCGCTGCTGAATTTTTGCTTCTTCAATGTACGGGACAAAGTAGAGGTCATGCAGTTGAACAGTTGTACTCATAGCGAAGTGTAAAATTTAAAATTATGATTGGCGACCATATTAACTGACTGATTCCATCTCTGTAAGAAACCTCTACTCCCCAAACAAAGGACTCTCATAGACTCCCTCGTCCGTCAACCGTTGCAGTGCCGCTACAACGGTTGGTCGGTCAGCTTGGTAAGTGACTCCATACCAAGTCGCCTGCGTTGGAATCACAGACATTTTGATAGTTCCGTTATGAATCAATTCGTTAATAATGAGCGGAATATAGTATTCCGCCGTTGGATTTTTATAATTTTCTCTAACAAATTTTTCAAAACCCACTTCAATTCTATCGAAAAGTGAATGGTGAAAACCAAAGAGATTCATCGAAACGAGCGTATCATTGGGCAAAGTTATTTGTTCACCGTCTTCCGTGTAATAAGTCTGTCCCTGTTCGTTTCTACCCACTCCTTTTCTTTCTGTCATCCCCACTAGGTGCTGCGCTTCGTCTGTATTACAGACTCCTCGATTGACTTCTCCGTGGTCAGAAATGGTATTGTTCAAAATATAACCTACCATTGCATATTGACTAGAAGATGCTTCGTTTTTCAAGAAGTCAGCCGTCAGTTGATACGCATCCGTTCCGTAGTAGTCGTCCGCATTGATAACGGCAAAAGGTTCGTCGATGAATGCTTTGGCAGCCAAGACGGCGTGTGCCGTTCCCCAAGGCTTCGTCCGTTCGGGCATATCATCGATGCCTGGCATTTCAAAATTAATTTCTTGAAAGGCGTAAGCAATTTCTATTTGTCCTTCAAATTTGTTTTCAAATTTATCTTTAAATGCTTGTTCAAAACTTCGACGGATGACAAAGACTACCTTTCCGAATCCCGCCTTAATAGCGTCATAAATTGAGAATTCCATAATTGTCTCGCCTTTGGGACCGACCCCATCCAGTTGTTTCAATCCGCCGTATCGACTACCCATACCCGCCGCTAGCACTAATAATGTTGGTTTCATATTTAATTTTTCTATTTTTGGTTTTACAAAAAATTTACTAAGCTGTCTAAATTACGAAAAAAATTTAGATTTGTTGAATAGCGTTTTATAACCGAACTAAAATTTATGATAACGGTCCAAACAGCATTGAATATCATTAGAGAAAACAAACAAGATTTTGGCATCGAAACCGTTCCAATTTCGACGGCTATCGGTCGAGTTTTAAGGGAAGAATTGCGCACCGACAGAGATTTACCTCCTTACAATCGAGTAACAATGGACGGAATTGCCATTCAACATACTCAATTTGAAGAAGGTAGTCGGCAGTTTCCAATAGAAGGGATTGCTCCAGCAGGAAGTCCGCAGTTGACGCTGAAAACGCCCAGAAATTGTCTAGAAGTGATGACGGGTGCGGTCTTACCCAATAATGTCGATACCGTCATTCGCTACGAGGATGTACGGATAGAGAATGGAGTAGCAACCATTTTAGTAGATGAACTAAAAAAAGGAAAAAACATTCATCGACAAGGAGAAGACCGAAAAAAGGGGGACTTAATAGTTAAGAGTGGTGCCGTTATTTCCCCCGCCGAAGTGGGCGTTGCGGCTACCATCGGAAAAAAAGAATTAAAAGTCGCTCGACTCCCCAAAACCATCATTATTTCTACGGGAGACGAATTGGTGGAAATTGACCAACAGCCCTTGCCCCACCAAATACGAAAATCCAATGTCCATCGCCTACAAGCGACTTTGGCGAAGCATCAGATTAAAGCCGAAAGACATCATTTGAACGATGATATGGCGTTAATTGAAAAAGAATTAACTCGAATCATTAATACTTACGAAGTAGTCATTCTAAGCGGTGGGGTTTCGAAGGGAAAGTTCGATTTTTTACCCGAGGCCCTAGCGAATCTAGGCGTCATCAAACTATTTCACAAAATTCGCCAGCGTCCGGGCAAACCGTTTTGGTTTGGAAAAGCGCCCAACGGCACGTTGGTGTTTGCACTTCCAGGAAATCCCATTTCTTCTTTCTTGTGCACACAACGGTATTTTTTATCGTGGCTAAGTGAAAGTTTAGCATTGCCATCATCCGTACGGCCACACGGTATTCTAACAGAAAGTGCGACTTTTAAACCTGATTTGACCTATTTCTTACAAGTAAAAGTCAGCTACAACGAATTAGGACAAATTCTGGCGACGCCCGTATCGGGAAACGGTTCGGGAGATTTGGCGAATTTGGTGGACGCTACGGCTTTCCTACAATTACCTCGTGGTCAAGAAGTGTTCGAAAAAGGAGCAGCTTATCCCATTATTTTTTACAGATAACTAGTACAGTAGGCAGTAAGTCAAGCAGCAGTAGGCAGTGGAGCAAAAAGCGATAACCAGTTATTTAAATCCTAAGTAACTACTTAGAACTATTTTTACCATAAAGTCCATACAGTTCATAGAGTCCATAAAGTTTTTTTCGAGCGGTAGCGTTGACTATTTCGAGCAGTAGTATTGACTATTTTGTACTGTTTTGGCGTTTTCAATATAGGGTGGTAAGTAGTTACAATCCTAAATAAGTTACCTTCAATTAACTTTTTATTGTACTAGTAACTAGCCAGCTAATCAAGAATCACTACACTACGCCTTTTTAACTTCTGGCATTTTACAAGCCTCGTCGGCTTTCTTACCGCAAACCGTACAGTCCCCAAACTTGTCTTTCACCATTGGGTTATTCGTCGCACAAGTCCCTCTAAATTCTTGTCCCGTTAAGATTTGGCGGATATTAATCATGATGAAAGAAGCGCCGAAGACGAGAAAAATTACGCCTAATAAATATAAAAATTCCATTTTTCTAATTTTGAATAATTTAGCTTACTATCAAAACGCTTTGGGAAATAAATCGTTTAATTTTACCAAAGGAATACAAAGATACAAACTAGACGATTGAATTCAACTAACTCTACGTTATGCAAGAAAAATTAGCCGCTTTCCGACGCCTTTTGACCATCATGGACGAACTGCGAGAAAAATGTCCCTGGGACCGAAAGCAAACTTTTGATAGCCTACGCAACTTAACCATCGAGGAAACCTACGAGTTGGCGGATGCTATTTTAGATAAAGACCTAAATGGTGTCAAAGAAGAATTAGGCGATTTGATGTTACATCTCGTTTTCTACGCTAAAATTGCCGACGAAAAACAAGCCTTTGATGTCACAGATGTCCTCAACGAAGTCTGTGACAAATTAATCAAACGGCATCCTCATATTTATGGGGATGTGCAAGCGGACGACGAAGCGGCCGTCAAAAAAAACTGGGAGCAACTGAAATTGCAGGAAGGTAAAAAATCGGTACTGGGTGGTGTTCCCAATTCGCTTCCTGCGATGGTCAAAGCCTATCGAATGCAAGAAAAAACGGCACAAGTGGGGTTCGAATGGGACAATGCGGAACAAGTATGGGACAAAGTAGAAGAAGAAATGGCCGAATTCAAAGAAACACTACAAGAAGAAAATAATCCCGAAAAGCGGGAAGAAGAATTCGGAGACATCCTATTCTCTTTAATCAACTACGCTCGTTTCCAGAATATCGAACCCGAGACGGCGCTCGAACGCATCAATCGAAAGTTCAAGAAGCGCTTTGAATACATCGAAGCCAACGCTACCAAAAGTTTAGAAGAGATGTCCTTAGCCGAAATGGATGCCCTTTGGAACGAGGCGAAATTGGTCAAGTAAGCACTACGACAAAGTTAGCTTGACTTATTAGACAGGGTTACAAGATTTACATGATTATGTTTCTCTCGTGCTAAACCCTGTTAATCTCGAAATCCTGTCAAAAAATATATTCTGTTAATTTTGTCTGATTACTCAATGGGCGCAATTTCCGCAAATTCTCGACGGACTATCTTCATAATATCTTCGTAGATGTTGGGATTTCCAACGACAATATTTTTACCAAAAAGATAATTGTCCCCACCCCAAAAATCGGAGACTTGACCGCCCGCTTCTTGGATGAGCAATACGCCCGCCGCCATATCCCAAGCGCTTAGGCTATATTCGTAGAATCCATCAAATCGACCACAAGCTACGTAAGCCAAATCAACGGCCGCTGCCCCGCAACGTCGCAATCCACGAGTTCCCTGAATCAATTGCCGAAAAACGGCTAAGTAAGGGTCTACCCATTCAAAATCGTAGTAAGGGAACCCCGTTGCTAGCAATGATTCTTCTAACATTTTAGTATTGCTCACCTTAATTGGGGAACCATTCAGATAAGCGCCTCCGTTTTTCCAAGCAGCAAAACACTCGTCTCGATTTACTTCATAAACTACTCCGATGACCGCTTCATCATTATGATGTAAGGCCACACTAACGGCGAACATAGGTACTTGGTGTAAAAAATTGGTGGTTCCATCCAATGGGTCGATTATCCACTGATACTCCCCTTTGGTCTGTTCGACCGTTTCTTCTTCGGTCAAAAACGTCGAGTCGGGTAAAATAGCACTTAATTTTGCGACTAATTGTTCTTCCGCCGTTTTATCGACGTAACTGACAAGGCTGTTCAGCGCTTTGGTTTCAACGTCTTGATAGCGCACTTTACCCAATTCATCTCTTAGAAATTGGGCCGTTTCAGTAACGATTTGTACGGTTTGTTCGCAGAGTTTCGCTAATTCGTTGGTGTTCATCGAATGTCAATTTTAATCATCTCGCTGGTATTCATATCCGACTCCATCACAATATTTTTTACCTCACCCTTATAATCGTAAGCTAGAGTAACCGTGTTAGGCGGTTTGTTACCGAGATTAACGGCGTGCAAAATTAGATAGTTATCGTTACTTGGTCGTAATGGTAAGGTTAACTTTCTTGCCCTTCGGCGTAGCTGATAATTTTCTAAAATCCAGTGACCATTATAGTTGAGCGAAATGATATCGCCATCGGCCAGTTGGTGGTCGTAAACGCTAATGGTAATCGTACCGGGAGAAACGACCATGCTCTTTTGCTTAACTACTACAGCTCGGTCATCCAATTTGGAAGGTAATCGATTTGGTTTGATAGAGGCTACTTTATCCACTTTGGGTAATTCTCTTTTGGGATAAATTACCTTAAAAAAATGGGGTTCTTCCAATTGGACAAGTGATAGGTAGCGTTTTTGACTCATCCATTTATTCAAATCTGATACTAAGCCCGAACCGTAGCGGTTGAATTTTGCGACCATTTCTACATTATAGTAATAATAAGTTTTACCGTATAATTTATATTCGGCGGGAAAAGCAACATCGTTTAAATATTTTTGGGCTACTTGATTAAAAGCATCCGCTTTTCTGAGTACATTTTTGTACAAACGGTCTTGAACATTAAAACTTTCGGCAGTAGCCAAGTTATTTTTAATGTGCTGTGTGAGCGCCACTAAATTCGTTGCTTCTTCTGACAGTACCCCTTCTAGAAAAGCTCGGATATTTTCGTGAATGGCAATAAGGTTAGTCAATGCTTGCTCCTCTTGAGTGATTCCTAAGGCCAAATATCTTTTTTGGATGACGTTTTTTAGCTTCTTTTTGGTTGCATTAAAATCATCGTACAATTGGACACATTGCTCTAGAGCTGCATAAATTTCTACTAAATTTTTGCGCTCCTTTAAATCATCACTTAACGTTAACTTTTCCAAATCAAAGCGAATGGCATTTACCCGATTGATGATTTCTTTTAGGCGTTGCATTTGCAAATTTAGCTGCCCTGCCGTTGCCGCATCTATGTGCTTACTCCCCGCAGCGGCCTTATCGTACCATTCTAAAGGGGAAGTATCATAGAACCAATTTTCGGGGTCTTCGAAAATATTGGCGGGCAAGTCGGCATTGCTATAAAAATTAAGCTGGTTACTTTCCAAATCGACGTACTTGTTTACCTTCTGATTAAAGGTTTCTAGTAGTCTATGAACCGTCAGCAGGCCGTGGATACTTTCGTTTGTGAAATGCAAATAGTTGTTCAAGGCGTCCAATTCTGCTTTTTTATTGGGCGATATTTGGGCAATTGTCCCGCAAGGAAGGCACAAGAAGAGTAGGAATAGTAGCTTATTCTGGTTCAAAAAATTAGGCATTGTCTTTAGTTTTTGTATCAATCAGGTGGGGGTAAATACAGGATAATCCTTTACAAAAAGAAAGCTATTCAAAAACTTAAAAAAAAGCAAGAACGACCTTTCGGCGCACACACTAAACTTTTGTTAAAAATGCACAAAGTAGGAAGTGGCAGCAGACTTCTAGCCTGCTGTCACCTCCCACATATCTTCCGTTGTTAAATACTTCTGCGCCAATTCTCGCAGTTCGACGGCGGTAATGGTGTTTACCGTATGAATTAGCTGGTCAAATTTGCTGAAAGGCATGTCGTTAAGCACCATCGTTTTAATAACATCTGCAACGTGAAAAGGCCCATCTACCATATTCAGCATATTACCAAGCATAAAATTACGCACCATCTGTAACTCCGCTTCGGGAATGAGGTCTTGCCGCAATCGGTCCATTTCTTGGTAGATTTCTTTTTTGGCGGCCATTGCTACATCGTTCCCCACTTCGGTTGCGACGTAAAAACAAGCATCTTGCAACATGGTATCTTGAGTGGAGTAGATGTTATAAGTAAACCCTTTGTCTTCCCGAACATTCATCATTAATCGAGAACCAAAATAACCGCCCAAAATCGTATTTAACACCGTAAACCCAGCAAAATCTGGATGCTTTCGACCAATCGTTCGTTTGCCAATTCTGATGGCCGTCTGCATAGAATTTGGAATAGAAAAATGACGTTGGTCAGGTTTTTCTGTTGTCAGTTTGAACGGCGTCCTTTCATTCACTTGACCAACGGGAATTTGCCCTAGATAGTCGTCCATTAGCCGTAGAATTTTGGGCGTAACTTGTCCACTAATAAATAGCTGACAGTTGCGCGCATTGAAGTTTTTTTGAAAATGGTGTAGTAAATCCGCTCGGTCAATTTGGTCGTACGAATGTTCGTTGCTATTGTATCCATAAGGATGATTGGCCCCGAAAATAAATTCGGTGATTTTCCGATAGGCAACTACATCATTTTTCGTCAAATCTACCTGCAATCGCCGTTTGCTATTTTCAAGGTACGTATCTAGTTCTTCCTGTGGAAACGTGGGAGATAGAAGCAGGTCTGCTACTAACGGAATCAACGTTTCAAAATGCTTATTGAGCGTGTAAAAAACCAAATTGGCGTTATCCAAATTGGTCGGCGTACTAAGCGTTGCCCCGTAAAAATCTATTTGCTCCGCAATATCCGCCGAAGTCCGTTGTGCTGTTCCTTCCTTGATGAGTCGAGAAGTCGCCTTGGCAATTAATTTTTTCTTTTCGTAGGGCCGACCCGCTCGAAAGACCAACTGCATTTTCAACACCTCCTGCGTCCCCATATTAATGACGTGAACAGGTATTCCGTTGGACAATGTCATCTTTTGCGGTTTGGGCAGATGTAATTGTTGAATTTGTTTTATCGGCGGCGGTATTTTTCTATTTATCATAAAAGCAATAGAGGCGAACACTAACGAGTTATCAAGGTGTACTATCGCTTAATTTTCGCCTTTTTAATTATTTTAAATTATCAGATAGCAGTATTTAAAAAATTGATTGTCAAATATTTAAACCTATACTCAAAGGTTTTTCCCGAAAGAAAGCATACTAACAATTAATAATTATCCACATATTTTAGAAGTTATCCACATTGTGTTAATTTCTTTATACCTTAAAAGTTCTTAATAGATTGTACTTTTGTTTTTTGCGTTATTTATGAACAGTATTTAACTTCCTTTTTCAAACGAACAAATGGTAAGTGAAACTTAAAAATTAACCTGTGCCAGCTTAAAATGTAAATTACTAGTTTTCAGTACTTTTAGATTTTAAATTTTGCATTTTAAATTTAAGATTTTGCTGATAGCTATTGTAAAGAAATAACTATTTATCAAAATAAACCAATCGACTATGAAGTTCAGCATCTCCTCTTCGGAATTATTGGGTCAGCTACAAATCGCTGGTGGCGCCATTGGTTCCAATCCAGTCTTACCTATTCTGGAAGATTTTTTGTTTACCATCAATGACAACCAATTAACGATAACCGCTACGGATTTGGAAACAACCATCGTAACGGAAGTGGAAGTGATGGCGGATACTAATGGAACGGTAGCCATACCCGCAAGGATTCTTTTAGATACGCTTAAAGCGCTACCACAGCAACCGATTACGTTTTCCATCGACGAAGAGAGTTTTGCTATCGAGATTACCTCAGCTTACGGTAAATACAAATTAGCGGGTGAAAACGGTGCTGATTTCCCCCGAATCCCCGACGCTTCGGAAACCGATTCGTTGACCATAGCTGCTCCCGTCTTATCACAAGGAATTACTAAGTCATTATTTGCGACGAGTAACGATGAGTTACGGCCAGCGATGACGGGTGTTTTCTTCCAAGTCGATTTTAATAAAGTCGTTTTGGTGGCGACGGATGCCCATAAGTTGGTAAAATATACCTTCAACAATCTCAATAGTGACATCTCGACTTCTTTCATCGTTCCTAAAAAAGCATTGAATTTACTGAAAAACGCTTTACCAGGCGACGGAGAGGTCACTATTGCGTATAACAAGGCAAACGCATTTTTTTCTTTTGACAATATTCAAATGGTTTGTCGATTGATTGATGCTCGTTACCCCGATTATAATGCGGTGATTCCCGTTGACAATCCGAACGAATTAGTCGTTGGTCGGAGCGATTTCCAAAGTTCTTTAAAGAGAATTGCTATTTACGCTAATAAGACTACGAACCAAGTTATTTTAAATATTCAAGATGGAAGCCTGACGGTTTCGGCGCAGGATTTAGATTTTTCGAACGAAGCAACGGAACAGATGACTTGTACCTTCAACGGTGACCCAATGAATATCGGTTTCAACGCTAAGTTCTTAGCTGAAATGCTAGGCGTTTTGGAATCGGATGAAGTAAAGATTCAGTTGTCGGGACCAACGAGAGCGGGCATTTTACTGCCTATGGAAGAGCAGGAAAATGTATCTATTTTGATGTTGGTCATGCCTGTGATGCTGAGTAATTAATGAAATAAGGGGTTGTGTAGAAAGTCATCAAATTAAATAAAATCGTCTGTGCAATTAAAGTAAAAACTGCTGGATAGCTATATGGTTATATTGTTGTAAGACAAAGTATTACGAGAATAATATAGCCATATAACCATATAGCAGTTACACTAATTATATACTTAAGTTCTAATTATTTATACCCTTTCTACACATCCTCTATTAACCTAACTCCCCTTTGTCAATCGCTCTAAAGCTGCCTCCATTTCTATTTTTCTACCCCTCTTTTGTATGGCAACGGGTGGCGCTGCCCGTTCAGCACAGTTACTAATAGGACAACGTTCGCAGGTCACACTTACTTTCTTTCGTGGAATAGCGGGGTCGTTTAGAAAGGAGATTTGTTCTCTTAATTGTTTATCTGCTAACAATCCAATGGTGACGCTCACATTCTTCTTGAACGGAAAGTAAGCCGGTCGGGCAATAGTGATACAGAAATATTCTTCCTCCGTTTCCGTATATTTAGACAACTGGACACCAACCTCAACTTGTTCGGACGTTTGTGCATTGTCCGCCAATTGCTTCAATTGACTAATAGAAAGCCAACGTCGACAATAATGCTCTTCTAAATTATTGGCGTGCGGTTCGTGCTGCCGATTGAGGTGCAGTTCTTTGTCAATTTGAAAAGTATTTGATTCGGCATCGTGAATAACCCGCATGAAGAACAACTTGGGCATATTAAAATGCTTGGGCAACAGGTTGAACCGCTGAAAAAGAACTTCGGGCGACACGTCGTATTTGAGTAGCAACTGTAACAAATAAGATTTGTCCCATGCGGTTTGTTGAAAGAAATATTGCAAATCCTTTTTGAACGCTTCTTTTTGCACCAACAGACCAACAGCGAAATAACCCGCCGTATAATTATTTAGCACTACCTGAAAATTATCCACCCGTAAAAATGAAGAGGTATTGATGCGCTCTTTTAGCTTTAGGTAGTTGTAGGCCAATTCCTTTCCCAATTGTAATGCTTTTTGCTTTTCGTTTAACTGTGGATTGAGGTATAATTTTTTCTTTTTGGGAATGAAAACGGAGCGTAAATGTTGCAACTCTGGAAAATCAGCGAGGTTTTTCTCTTCTATTTCGTACCCAAAATGTTTTTTTAAAATATTGGCCAACAAGTTAACTGGAACGGCTCGATTGGTAGGGAGTTTATACGTTTTTATGAAGGCTTCAATAGCTTTTTCAGTGTCTTCGAAATAGTTATAATGTAACTCTTGGTAGGCCCGCACGGCGTTGAAATAGAAGTTCTCTTCCTTGACGGCAAAGTTGCGGGACAATTCCACCAAAGTGGAAATGAATGCACCCACTCGAAGTGGTGCATTGGCAATAATATCTACGACCTTCGATAACTCAATACCAAACAAATCCAAGGGCAATTCATTCAGAAGATTAGAATGAAGTAGTTCCCCTACGGCCGCTAGTTTTCCCGACATATGAGGCGACACCAAATCTTCGTAGGTCGTCCCCAATGCTTCTGCTAGTGTTCTGATTTTATCCTGTTTGGGCGACTTTTTCCCCTTTTCAATTTCATTCAGGTACGATACAGACATACTCGCTGCTTTGGACAAATCCTTGAAGGACATCTCTCGTTCCATTCGGATTTGCCTAACCTTCAATCCAAAAATGATTCTACTGTTTTGATGCGTGAGATTCATGACGGGAAATTAGCGAATTTTCTCTAGGCGGCCAAGTTTTTCCAAAGAAGGCAAAGGCAATTGTATATGTATTTCTGCAACTATTTACTATCTATACTTGAGCTAAACTAAGAAAGTACGATTTGGCCAGTGTTACTGCTTGAATTTGTCAAAGCTGCGCTCGAAAAACACGCTGTGAACTTTATGAACTTTGTGTGCTTTGTGGTAAAAAATAATGCAGAATAAATTGGTCATACAGGCCCCAAAAAAGGAGGAGCGATTACAGCCAAAGCAGTAATCGCCCTCTAAACCACAAAAGACATCTTTACTTTACTTATATCGGGTGCTCAATGTGCAATTTATAATGTGCAATGAGCCATAAATTCTTAGCATCGTAGGATTGGACCTACGGCCGTTCACTCTTGTTTTTGTCATAGTTTGAGATTAATCGTTCGACAGCTTTGATGGTGGGTTAGATGCTGATTGGCCTCTAAAAACTGTCGTTTACTTTTTGTGCGTGCAGCCTCGCCGAAGACCACTCGTTTCTCAAGAGACCTTTGTACAAAGATTGAAGGTCTCGGCGAAGCATCGCACTAATCGGAATTGGGATAGTATGGTAAAAAATCAGATTAAACGCTTGAACAAATTTCAAATAAGTAAATCAGAGTTTATCCACTTCCACTTGTAGATGGTCAACGGCTTGTTTGGTCTGACTTCTCATTTACTTAATTCAAATTGCGGATAACGGTTAGAAAGCGATGCGTTGTCAGCATCTCTTTCTTTTATGCGCTTGAAAAGCAGGAGACACTGGCAAAGTATCGTCTGCTTACTTGATAAAAACTTTACCGCTATTGACCAATTGCCCCTCCGCCCGAATAGTGTAGATATACAAACCTTGCGGTAGTGCATTAGGATAAAATTGGAACTCCGTAGCGTTGTATTGTTGCGATTGTAGCGGTCGACCCGTTACATCGTATATATCAAATTGAATGGTTTTAGCGTTGTCTAAACCTGCCAATTTAACCGTAGCGCCTTGCCCCGCATCGAAAGGATTCGGAGCAATCGTAACACTTACCTCGGGTACGAAAACGGTTGCTACACTCGTAGAAATTTCTACGAAATCTTCTACTGTTTCGCCACCAATGGTATGAAAAGTGGGGTTGGTTTGTAGAGGTACGCCAAGGTCAAAAAGCACCGTTGCTTGATTCTTAATGACCATTCCTGTTGGGTTGTCTCTTTTCTGAGCAATTTTGAATTTCACAAATCCGTAGGATTCGTTGGCGCTTTCGCTTTCATTCAACAGGTTAATATTCGAAAAGGTAAATTTCAAAATACCGTCCCCGCTTACTTCGTAATCGTAAGTATGGCTACTTGCGCCCGCAACTAAAGTAGTGATGTCAAAAGCGTCAGACAGCGTATCTCGAATAATTACTCGATTGACCGTGTCCGAACCCGTATTTTGAAAATAAATATGGAACTCTAGTTCGTCTGTATTAGCAATATTATTCATCGTTCCTACACCTTTGGGAGAGGCTGTTAAGTCGGCATTACCCGTTACTATTTTATTTTCTTGGCAATCCAAAGAGAAGAAAGGTAGCGCATCCGCATCGCTAAAGGCTGTTAGGAAACCTGTGTTGAATGGCCGACCAAAGGGACAACCTTCCACGGCCGCCGAAGCAGTTTCGCCGTAAGGATGACCTGCGGGCTGTTCGGCTACGAGTCGATAGGTAGAAACGTTGATTTTAACGGGAACGTAAATGGTATCTTCTGCACCGCTAGGTAGTTGAATATCTCGACCGACTCTAAATGCCAAATTATCTTCTATAACGACATAACCCAATGGGACTCCCATGTTCCCACTACCAATATTTCGAATTCTAAATTGTACGGAGTCTCCAATACATTCCCCATCTACTTTGATACTAGCACCATCCCAAGTTGGCGGAGGGGGAATACAAATAGGGTCAGGGTGTGCATACGCTTCCACGCAGTGCGCTTGTCCAACGGCCGATTCACAGCTAACTGTTGTATTAACCGTAAAAGAACCGCATTCTTCGACCACTAAGTCGCCAATATCGAAGCGATAAATATTGCCGACGTGATTGGTCCAAGGAAGGGTACTATAATTGACCTTTAAGTAAGGGTCAAATTGAACGTCGATGTAGGCGTCTCGGGCGGTTTCAATACCTCGATTACAAATTGAAATTGTATAATCCGCTTCCTTGCAAGGTTCTAACAAAGCCGTTGAAACATCTACTACTAAAATAGGGCAATCTTCCACTGTCGAACGAGCCGCAAAATTTAGCTGCATCGTATCGTTGTTCGTAAAGGCAACATTATAATTTTGGCAAACTTCCCAAGCAGCGTTTAAGACAACCAAACTAACATTATAATTTCCATCTTCTACGGTAGTCACGTAGTTACCATCGGCATCCGTAGTCGCAAAGGTAATTTCGTTTCCTCTACGCAAGCGTACCAACCAATCTTCCAACGGTTTTTCGTCGGTATCCTGCTCGCAGTTGGTGTTCATGTCTCGATGCACTCTACCACGAACAATGTTGGAAAATAGATTTCCTTCGTCGTCCGTTTTCACCAAGAACATATCGTACAAAGGAATCAAACTGGTTCTTTCAGGGTCATTATTAATATCGAATTCTCCCGCTACGATAAATCCACCATCCGTCGTTGCCACGACGGAACGACCAATGTCTAAGCCCGAAGCACCGAATAATTTATCCCATTCTTGATTACCTTCGCTATCCGTTTTCAGTAAATACATTTGTGAAGTAGAGGCGGTAATTTCTTTAAAGCCCGCTAACACAAATCCACCATCGGCAGTTTGTATTATGGAATAACTAATTTCTATGAAAACACCTCCATAACTTCTAGACCATAATTCCTTTCCCTCGCTATCCAACATCAACAAATACATATCTGCTTTGTTGGTCGTGACGCCCGTTAAAGCAAAGTTCCCTTTGCTTGTTTCTACCACATCGTAAGCAATTTCTTGTTCCAAATTGCCGTAGGTTTCTTCTACCAGAATATTCCCCGATGCGTCCGTTTTAATAAAATAAACGTCCGAACTTTTACTAGTTGGGCTAGCAGGATTAGGAGTTGCCAACGATTTATTTTGACCAACGACCACAATGTCCCCGTTATTAGCTTCTATAACGGCCTCTCCCACATCAATATCATCGCCACCAAAGTTTCTTTCCCACAGAACGACTCCATCAGTATTGATTCTTAGCAAGTAAACGTTAGCCGTTTCGTCTCCCATTAGTTCCGTGCGCCCCGTAACGATGTAATCTCCGTTTTGCGCTAACGCAATGGCAAAACCTCTATCATTAAAACTACCTCCGTAGGCTTTCCGCCAGATTTCTCTTCCTTTCGTATCAACTTTTATCAGTAAAACATCATCATCGCCATTGCCAAAACTACTCGTTTGTCCGACGATGATATAATTACCCAACTCGTCCTGTACCACCTCGTAACCTTTGTCGTCACCACCACCACCAAACGATTGACTCCATTGTTCTTGACCGTTCTCGTCAACTTTGACCAAAATCACGTTGGTGCCAACAGAACTGTTAGATTCCGCAAAACCCACCGTAGCGTAGCCACCGTCTAACGTTTGAATAACGGAGAACGCTTGGTCGTTGGCGTTGCCACCAAAAGTTTGTTCCCAGCCTTGTGCGAGGGTGTATTGTCCTTGGAGGAAGGTCAGTAAAAGGAGTGTAGCAAATAGGCGTAATAATCTTTTCATGGGTCAAAAATTCTGGTCGTAAATTAAAAGCCTGGTTCGTCTAAATGAGGTAGGAAAATTGATTTTGGATAAAGCGTTTCCTTCCACGTTACAAATATGCGGGGAATACTATTCGAAAACAAAGACAAAAAAACGGATTTGTTGAACAAAGATTAATAAATTTCGTAAATCATTCTATTCTAAGGTCTATTATAACACCCGTATTTACTTGTTGATAATCAAATGTTTGCGAAATAGAAAGTGAATATTAGTTGAAATCATTTAGCTGGTTTTATTAATATTTTGTTGAGTAATTTATACATTATGGAAAAAAGCCGACTAATCGAAGTATTGAGAACTTTTTCAAAAAAAGAGGTTCGTGACTTTAAAAAGTGGTTGCTATCCCCCATTCATAATCAACGGGAGGATGTCGTTCTTCTGTTTGAATACTTGACTAATGAAAATTGCCTAAATGATGATAACTTAATAAAAAAAGAAATTGCTTTCCCCTGTATATTTCCTAACGAAAGATATGACGATGCAAAGATGCGTCAAGTCATGCATTTTATGTTCAAAAATGTAGAAGAGTTTCTTGCTTACAATAGTTTTAATGAAGATTACGTCCGAAAAAAAATTTCACTTGCTAAAGTTTATCGTTCTAAAAAGTTGGAAAAAAATTTTCTAAAAGTGACTAAAGAAGTTGAAAAGAACTTTCAGCAATCTCAGGTCCAAGACGAGGAAATTCTTTTCAAAAAATTTGCATTAGAAAAAGAGATTTATGAGTTTCAAAGTTCGATAAAAAGAACACAAGGTCTTAATTTACAAAAACTTACAGACCTATTTGATGAGTCATATATTTCCGAAAAGCTTCGGCATGGATGTCTAATTAACTCTCACAAAAAAGTTTTCAAGACAGAATATGCTGAAGGTCTACTTTCTGAAGTGACTCGTTATGTTAGTGTTAATAAACTCCTAGATAAACCAAGGATTGGTGCATATTTCTACCTTTATCGAATTACTTCCAAAGATGGGACAGAAGAGGATTTTTATACTTTACGAGGATATATGGATAAAGTACAAGATTTTCCAAAATCGGAGTTACGTGAAATATATCTCTTTGCCATCAATTTCTGTATAGCTCAAATGAATTCTGGAAATGAGGCTTTTCTGGAAGAAACTTTTACCCTTTACAAAAATGGAATAGAACGCCAAATATTTTTAGATAATAATATCTTATCCAGATGGACGTTTAAAAATGCTATTGTTCTAGCATTAAGAATGAAAGAGTTTGAATGGGTTGAAAATTTCATAGAAAACTTCCACCAATATTTGGAAGAAAAGTATCGAGAGAGTTTTCTGTACTTTAACTACGCAAAATTGTATTATGCCAGAGGAGATTATGAGAGAGCATTGGAAGTAATTCAAAAATATGAGTTTAGTGATATTCTTATAAATTTGGACACAAAAACTATGCTCTTGAAAATCTATTACGAGACCGACGAATTTAAAGTATTGGAATCCCTTCTAGAAAGCATGAGAGCATATATTCAAAGAAAAAAAGTAATCGGTTACCAAAAGGCACTTTATAAAAACATGGTACGCTACACCAAAAAACTCCTAAAAGTCAACCCCTATTCCAAAGCCCAAAAAGAAAAACTACGAGCCGAAATCAAAGCAGCCAAGCCCTTAACAGAAAAGGCTTGGCTACTTAAACAATTAGCGGAATTGAGGTAATGAAATACGAACGAATGATGAATGGAAAAAACTTGCTAACCGTATTCGGCATCAGACATCACGGCCCGGGGTCGGCTCGCAGTTTGCGGAATGCACTCGAAGCGCTCCAACCCGACTGCATTTTAATCGAAGGACCACCCGATGCAAACGATTTAATTGACTACGTGGCCAACGACGCATTAAAGCCACCCGTGGCCATCTTAGTCTATAATCCGAGTGATTTGAAGCAAGGTGCCTACTATCCTTTTGCCCACTTTTCGCCCGAATGGCAAACTATGGAATACGGCATAACCAATGACATTCCGACCACTTTTATGGACTTACCCCGTTGCTTAGCTTTTTCGCTCGACGAAGCGAATGCCAAAAATAGACAACAACTTATTCGCTTCGAACAGGAGAACATCACGAACGAAGGGCAAAAGATGGCCAAAGACCCTTTAGGCTATATAGCTAAATTGGCGGGCTACGACGACAGCGAACGGTGGTGGGACAAGACGTTCGAACGGGCCGACAGTTCTAGTGAGGTTTTTACGGCCATCAATACGATGATGACCGAATTGCGCCAATCGGCGGGACAGGCCCCGTTGCGAGATTTGCAGCGAGAAGCGTATATGCGGAAATGTATCCGAACGGCTATCAAAGAAGGGTTCCAAAATATCGCCGTTGTCTGCGGAGCGTGGCACGGCCCCGTTTTGGAAAAGTACGAATCGTATAAACCTGCTAATGATAAGAAATTGCTACGAGGTATCAAGAAAAAGAAAACAAAAGCTACGTGGGTGCCTTGGACGTATAAACGAATCGCCCGACAAAGCGGCTACGGTGCGGGCGTAGTTTCTCCCGCTTGGTACGAATTATTGTTCGACCAATCCGAGGAGGTAAGTGTACGGTGGATGTCGAAGGCAGCACAGTTGTTACGTGCAGAGGATTTACCCGCTTCGTCGGCGCACGTGATAGAAGCTGTTCGACTGGCCGATACGTTGGCCGCTTTGCGCAACTTGTCCGTGGCAAGCATTAATGAGTTACGAGAAGCGGCGACCGCTATTCTTTGTGAAGGAACATCGACTACTTTACAATTAATTGCCGAAAAGCTAATTATTGGGGAAAAAATTGGCGAAGTGCCCGACGAAATCCCCGTAGTCCCGCTCCAACAAGACCTTAACAAAACCATTAAGTCGGCTCGATTGACTAAGGAAAAAGCGGCGTTTGGAAAGGTAGAAAAGCAACTTGATTTGCGAAAACCCGCTAATTTACAGGCAAGTCAATTGCTACATCGGCTCAATATATTAGGAATTCCTTGGGGGACAACGGTCAAAAATTCTCAACATACCAAAGGTAGTTTCAAAGAAATTTGGTTACTGGAATGGGACCCCGATTTTGCTATCCGAATTATCGAAGCGGGCATGTGGGGTAATACCGTTTACGAAGCAGCCACTAATTATATTTTTGACCAAAAAAATAAACAGCAAACGCTAGCGGGACTAACCCAATTGATTGAAGCCGCTTTGAACGCCGATTTAGGAGAGGTCATTACGGCACTAACCGAAGCCTTGACCAACCAATCCGCCTTGACCAAAGACGTACTCAAATTGATGGAGGCCCTTCCTTCTTTGGCTAATGTCATTCGCTACGGCAGCAGTCGGCGAATAGATGTAGGAGCGGTCGCAACCGTTTTGAACCAGACTATTCCTAGAATTGGTATAGGACTACCGAATGCTTGTTTGAATATTGACGAGGCAATGGCGGAAGATATTTTTCAAAAAATTGTTTCTGTCAATTGGGCGATTCACACCTTAAACGAACCGAAGTATTTGGAGATTTGGTACAATGCTTTGACAAAAGTTATGGGCATGACTGCCAATGGTATCCTAGTTGGTTTGAGTACTCGAATTCTGTTTGACAAACAAGTCATTGACGTAGAAGTTAGCAGCACTTATTTGTCTTTGGCTTTATCGAAAGGCGGCGAACCTCTTTTTGGAGCGCAATGGATTGAAGGCTTTTTGAATGGTAGTGGCTTACTTTTAATTTACAATGACAGTTTATGGCAAATCATTGACGATTGGCTCAATGATTTGGAAGAAGAACGTTTTGGAGAAGTACTGCCCATCCTACGCAGAACCTTTTCCCAGTTTTCGCACCCCGAACGACAAAAAATGATGGAATTGGCCAAACGTGGACAACAAAAATTGTCAGTTGTAGCTACAGAAGAAAAAGATTCTTTGAATCAAGAACGAGTTGCGAAGGTTTTACCTACGTTGAAGCTATTGCTGGATTTATAAAAAAAGCAGCCCTCGACATACTCAAAGGCTGCTTAATCTATATTTTGCTGAATTTAGGTTAAGCTGTACAAACGGTCTTACGTCCAAATTTTCAATTATCGCTTAAAAAATTTGCTAAAAATATTCATACCAATTTTAGCGACGTCATCTACTGCACTACCATCCCCGTCTCGGTCTAATAAACTCGTAATTAAGCTAGTCGCCATTCCTCCTTGTTGCTTTTGTTGGCCCAATGCACCTGCCAAAATACTGGCAATACCACCCGCATCCATACCTTGCTGACGCTTTTGCTTGCCTAACATTCCCATCACGATAGGTGCTAACATAGCCATTAAGTTGCTCGTTTTGTTTTGCTCCAAGCCACTAATTTGGCTCACCATATCCATAATGCCGCCTTGCTTTCCACCCAAAACGTGCTTCAAAATCCCTGAGCCGTTAGCTGCTCTTGAGTTGATATTGGGGCTTTGTCCACCTCCAATAAGGTCATTCAAGTTATCTAGCAAGCTACCGTCGTGGTCTCTTTCTAAAGCATTTGCGATGGCTTCGGCACCACCCGGTTTTTGGGCGTTTTTTGCTAAACCACCAATTAAAGAAGAAAGAATACTATCGGCTGCGGTACGAGTTTGTTGTTTTGGCGCACCAATTTGATTACTCAATTGCTCAATCAGTCCATCTGATAATTGGCCCTGTAATAAGTCTATTAAATTTGCCATAAACTAAAAAAGGTTTTTTGATAATTACTTATCGTTTAAAAAAGTAGATTAGAATAGAATTTCCGTAAATAGCGGAAGCTGCGTATTATTTCATTTTTCGACTATAAAAAGGTATTTTACACCGAAAAAAGTTGGTACTGTTCCACCTTAAAGCGTAATTTGTGCGTAATATAAGTTGTAATTTGCTGAAATCGGCGTTTTTCTGTGGAAAATATTCATTTGCTATTTCCTCAAAAGCCGCTTTGTTAACGGTATTTCAATTTATAGACGAAGAATTATTTGGAAAGTCTCGATTTCAACTAAAAAAACTAATATTCTCGGATTGTGTAGAAGGGGTATCAACAAACGAAATTAAGATGTATAGTTAAAGTGATGGCTGTATTGTTCTCGCAGCACTTTGT